>JAYUFP010000918.1:0-9433 GCA_043738665.1 Isosphaeraceae bacterium | reverse complement strand
ACGATGGTGGCTATGTCTTGCCAACTATATGCCTCGTCTCACTTTGTAAAAACCCCTCCCTCTGAGCGCAGAGCCGGGGAGAGGGCGACCGTCTCAGGATTTCGCCGCGTTACAATTTCCAAGCGAAGGGGAATGGCTGCTGAAGCCCCAACCTCACCCCACCGGCAACGGCTCCATCCGGTGTTTCGGCCTCATCGACTGGAGTTTCCAGTAGGTCAGCGATCGCCAGAGCCATTCCGCAGGGCCGAATCGGAAGTATTCCAGCCAGATCGGGCTGACGAGGAGCTGGAACGTCCAAACCGCGAGGACCAGCAGATACAGCATCGGCCGGTGCAGGCTTGCGTAGAAATCCAACCCGTAACCGTAGAAAAGTGTGGTGAAAACGATCGAGTCGAACAGGTAATTGCTTAGCGCCATCCTTCCGACCGCCGCAAGCCGGCGGGTCAGCCAGGGGATCGCGTTCGACCGGCAGATCAGCATCACCAGGCCGATGTGACCGACCACCACTGGGAGACTGCCGTAGATCAACAGCGTCGGCCAGAACTGGAGCGTGTACTCCAGGCTGCGACCCACGAAGAAGTCGTTCGTGATCTGATGGTAAATATCAAAGGCCATGACGGGTAGGCCGATGCCGTATCCGAAGACCATCATCAATCGATAAGTATTTCGTGAACATTTCGCCCCGAAGACGCCAAGTTTCATCAGGCCCATGCCCATCAGCATTCGTCCTCCCGCGAACCACCACATCCCCAGGACGAACCCGAATGTGTGCCCCCAGATCTGTTCCTTGGCGCGGGCTTTCACGATCGTGAAATAGTCGGACCGGCGGACGGCGATCGCCTTCAGGAAGTCGGCTCGCCTGGGCTTGCGGTTCTTCATCTCTTGCCAGCCGTCGCGAACCTCCGCGTCCCACCCGTCGGGCTTGAGTTTCTTGATGTTCTTGTCGGCGGGATGGTCCTTCGTGGCGGTTTTCCATGCCTCTTCCCGTTCGTTGAATTTCTTGGCGGTCGTTTCCATGTAAGGGACGACGACGTACTTGAAGCCGAGGAGAACGGGGACGATCATCAGATTGAAGCACAGCCCGGTGATGATCAGCGTCTTCGGGCCGAGCCTGCGGAACGGGTAGAGCAGGAAGCCGCAGAGGGCGTAGAAGACCAGAACGTCGCCCTCCCAGATCAAATACGCGTGGATCGCGCCGATCACCAGGAGCCATGTGACACGCCGGTAATAGACGCCTCGGAACGTGGCCCCGCGAGCCTCGGCGCGGTCTCCCATCAGGACGAGCCCCGCTCCGAACAGCATCGAGAAGAGCGTCATCATCTTCGTGTCGAACACGAGGTGGTTGAACGCCCAAAGCGCGACGTCGAGCGTGCCGGCATCGGGGTCGCCGGTCGGCGTGCTGTAGACCGGGTCGGGCCAGCCGAACCCGTTGATGTTCATCGCCAGGATGCCCAGAAGCGCCACGCCCCGGATCACGTCGACCGAGGCGAGTCGCTCGGTCTCCTCGACGGGCTTCGCCTTGAGCGCGGGTTCCGCGTTCGAGTCCGCCTCCGGTTCGATCTCGGACGGCGATAAGACCTCCGCAGCCTCGATCACTCGCTCTTCGAGGGACATGACAACGCTCCGCGGCAAAGGATGTGGACAAGGTCGACGTGGCGAGATGAGAGATGACTGAGAAGAAAGACCTCTTCATCCGAAAGAAGTCATTCTGCCAGAGAACTTCGGCTACTCAAAGTCGCGTCCCCCCGTCGTCTTCGGGAATCCGCGGGTTCCGTCGGCACCCGTTCCGGGCTCGAGGAGATAGGCGATCAAGGCCGTCCAACCCGTTTGGTGCGACGCCCCGAGGCCCCGCCCCGTCTCTCCGTGAAAGTGTTCGTAAAAGAGAATGTAATCTTTGAAGGCAGGGTCATTTTGGAGGCGGGGGTCGTCTCCGAAGACGGGTCTGCGGCCGTCCTTGTCGCGAAGGAAGAGGCTCGCGAGCCGTCTCGCGATCTCGTCGGCCACTTCCGAAAGGGTGAGGTATTTGCCGGAGCCGGTCGGGCATTCGACCTTGAAATCGTCGCCGTAGTAAAGATGGAAACGCCGCAACGCTTCCACGATCAAGAAGTTCACGGGCATCCAGATCGGCCCCCTCCAGTTCGAATTGCCGCCGAAGAGACCGGAGTCCGACTCCCCCGGCAAATACGCCACGATATGCTCCTTGCCGCACCCCTCCAACTCGTAAGGCCGGTCCAGGTGGTACTTGGAAAGCGCCCGGATACCGTGGTCGGAGAGGAATTCGTTCTCGTCGAGCATCCGCTTCAGGAGCTTTTTTATCCGCGATCCGCGGAGCAGCGAGAGCAACTGGCGGCCCTTCTTTCCCCCTTCGTACCACCGTGACACCAGAGCCGCGAGGTCGGGCCGGTACTTCAAGAACCAGTCGAGCCGACTCGAGAATTCGGGCACGTGTTCGAGGTGGTCCGGGTCAAGCACCTCCACCGCGAAGAGTGGGATCAGTCCCACGATCGAGTGAACCCGAAGGACTCTGGAGTGCCCGTCCGGCGTATGCAACACGTCATAATAGAATCCGTCGCGCTCGTCCCAGAGGCCGATGCCTTCCTCGGCCATGTCGGTCATGGCCCTGGCGATGTAGAGGAAGTGTTCGAGAAACTTGGTGGCGAGGTCTTCGTAAACGTGGTCGTGACGGCCGAGCTCGACGGCGATCCGGAGCATGTTCAACGAATACATGGCCATCCACGCGGTGCCGTCGGCCTGGTTGATGACGCCGCCGGTCGGCAACGGTTCGCTCCGGTTGAAAACGCCGATGTTGTCGAGCCCCAGGAACCCCCCCTGGAAGACATTGCGCCCGTGGATGTCTTTGCGGTTGACCCACCATGTGAAGTTCATCAAAAGTTTATGGAAGACCCGTTTGAGGAAGTCGAGGTCCCCCTCCCCTCCTCTTTTCCGGCGTTCGATTTCGAAGACGCGGTAAGCGGCCCAGGCGTGAACCGGCGGGTTGACGTCGCCGAATTGCCACTCGTAGGCCGGGAGCTGGCCGTTGGGGTGCATGTACCATTCGCGGGTAAGCAAGACGAGCTGGGCCTTGGCGAACTCGGGGTCGATCATCGCGAAGGGGACGCAGTGAAACGCCAGGTCCCAGGCGGCGAACCACGGGTATTCCCACTTATCAGGCATCGAGAGGATGTCACCGCTGTTCATGTGAGTCCACTGGGAATTCCTGCCGTGGAGCCGGGACGCGGGGGATTTCGGCTGCGCGGGGTCCCCGTGAAGCCAGAGGGTGACGTCGAGGTCGTAGAACTGCTTGGACCAGATCAAGCCGGCGGCGGCCTGACGCTGGACGCGCTTGATGTCCTCGTCGGCGACGTGGGCCTGGAGTTCGCCGTAAAATGCGTCGGCCTCCTGCCTCCGCTTTTCGAGGATCTCGTCGTGTCCGGCGAACGGCTCATCGTGGTCGAGTCGGCTGAGGCGGGCGCGGACGGTGCGGGATTCACCCGACGGGACGTTCAGAACGTGATGGAACGCCGACTTGGTGCCGATTTTTGCCGGGTTCACCGCGCCGCGCTCTCCACCGACCACGTAGTCGTGAAATCCGTCCTTGAAATACCCGAGAACTCGGGGTTGGCCGAAGACCTTTTCAATGTTGGTCTCGTTGTCGCAGAAAATCGGCTTTCCTCCCGCCTCCGAGACGAAATGGAAGGCGCGTAGCGCTTGGTGCTCGGCGACGATCACGCCGTCTTCCCGGAGCGAGATTTTCGGTCGCGGGGTCCCGTCCTTCCACGACCAGGTGTCGCGGAACCAGAGCTGCGGCAGGACGTCCAACCGGGCTTCGGCGGGGCCGCGGTTGTGAACGTCGATTCTCATGAGGATGTCGTTGGGGGTGACCTTGGCGTACGAGACGAAGACGTCGAAGTACGCGTTGTCGTGGAACGCCCCGGTGTCGTCGATCTCGAATTCGCGGTCTTGGCGGCTGCGACGGGCGTTTTCCTCGACGAGGCGTTGATAAGGAAATTCGCGCTGGGGGTATTTGTAGAGGTATTTCAGGTAAGAATGCGTGGGGGTGGCGTCGAGGTAGTAGTAAAGTTCCTTGACGTCCTCACCGTGGTTCCCCTGGGCGTTGGTGAGGCCGAAGAGTCGTTCCTTGAGGAACGGATCCTTGCCGTTCCAGAGCGCGAGCGAAAGACAGAGGCGACATTGTTCATCGGCGAAGCCCGCCAGGCCGTCTTCTCCCCAGCGGTAAACGCGGCTGCGGGCGTGGTCGTGGGAGAAGTATTCCCATGCGTCGCCGTCGGGGCTGTAGTCTTCGCGAACGGTCCCCCACTGTCGTTCCGAGAGGTAAGGCCCCCACCGCCTCCAGTTCTTGGCGCCGTTGCGGTCTTCTTCCAGCCGTTTTTGCTCGGGGTTCATTGGGGATGACTCGGGGTCGGGATGATTGGCATCAGGATTGGCTCGAACAAAGTGTCGCGGACCCTTTGTGTCACTCGCCCTGAACGATTACCCGATCGTTTTCGGATTGTTCCGGGTCTGATTCTCTGTCACCCGAGACAATCTACCAGGCTTGTGCCGATCGCGGGGTTTCAATGTTCTCCTCGTGACGAATTCGTCGGCGGCTCCCGGAATCGACGCTTGAATTTCCGATTCGAACATCATAACACGTCAATTCTCTGGATCTTACGGCGATTTGCTCCGGTCGGAAGTTGGGGGTCGCGGGATTTGCCGCTCGAAAAGGATCTGGTAAACTTCAGGGATGCGGACGACTTTTGCGGACCCGGTGATCTCTCTCCGGGCCTGGACACCATGACGACTTCGACGACTGAAGTGGACGGTATCCGCCGCCGTTTCCGACCGGCGCCCGACAAGATCCGCGAGTACCGGCTCCAGACTCGTCCCTTCGAACGGTTGGAGATCCCGGGCGTTGCTCTGAAACCGGGGGGTGGAGGCTAAGCAAGGCCTGTCCTATATTTCCCGGGGACGGGGTCGAATGAACAACTCCCTGAGTGGATCGATCGTCGCCTCTAGAAAGGCGGATTCGATCCCATTGACGATGCTCGTTGGCTGGGACGACGCAAATCCCCTGCCTTTTTCTTCTCGCCGAGGCCGTCGTTTACGGAGCGTTTTGCATCATGCCCCCCCAGACTCAAGACGCGTCAACGCCGACGGCCGCGAAAACCGCCCCGTTCTTCTTCAAAGCCAATCCCCTGACGATCACTCGGGGGAGCCCTCAGCGACTTGGTGCCAACAGCACGACCAACGGCGTCAACTTCGCCTTGATCTCGCGACACGCCACCGAGGTCCGGCTCATCTTATTTCAACCGTGTAGCTCAGAAGTTCAGGCCGAGATTCCTCTTAACCCGGTCGAACACCGAACGGGTGACCACTGGCACGTCCGGGTCGCGGGGCTCCCCGAGGAATTCTCCTATGGCTACCGCGTCGATGGCCCGACGGGAAACGGTCACCGGTTCAACCCTGGATTGATCCTGCTCGACCCCGCCTCCCGGGCGCTTTCTTGTGGGTGTCATTGGGGCTTGACCGGCACCATGCCCCGGCACAGCCTGATGAATCGGCGGATGGAAGACCACCCCGGCGGGGTCAATCCTCACATCCCTCGCGAGGATTCGATTCTCTACGAGCTCCACGTCCGAGGCTATACGGTCGACCCTTCGTCGGGCATCCGCAGGCGTGGGACGTATTCCGGCTTGATCGAGAAGATCCAGTACCTCAAATCCCTCGGCGTGACGGCCGTCGAACTCCTGCCGATCGACGAATTCGACGAGAACGATTGTCCGTTCTTCAACCCGTTCACCGGCGAGCGGCTCAAAAACTTCTGGGGCTACAACACGATCGCGTTCGGAGCGTTGAAGGCCGCTTTCGCCAACAACCCCGAGCGTTCGGCGCCTTTGCAAGAGTTTCAGTCGATGGTCTGTGGGTTCCACGAATCCGGGATCGAGGTGATTCTCGACGTCGTGTTCAATCACACGTCGGAAGGAGGTGACGACGGCCCGACGATCTGTTTCCGCGGGGTCGACAACAGCCTTTACTACATGCTCGACGGTCAAGGACACAACCTCAACTTCAGCGGCTGCGGCAACACGATCCAGAGCAACCACCCGGTCGTCCGCGACATGATCCTGTCCTCGCTGCGCAACCTCGTTTCCGAAGCCGACGTCGATGGTTTCCGGTTCGACCTGGCGTCGGTCTTCGGTCGCGACCGCAACGGCAACGTGATCGTGCAGCCCCCGGTGATCGAGCAGATTTCCGAAGACTCGCTCCTCACCGACACCAAGCTGATCGCCGAGCCGTGGGACGCCGCGGGGCTTAATCAAGTCGACAGCTTCCCGGGCGGCGAACGTTGGTCCGTCTGGAACGGGAGATACCGCGACGACGTCCGCCGGTTCTGGAAGGGCGACTCGGGGATGACTTCAGCACTGGCCACCCGCCTTTGCGGCAGCGACGACCTCTACCAGACCCGGAGCCCGCTCCACTCGATCAATTTCATCACCTGTCATGACGGTTTCACGCTGGCCGACCTTGTCTCGTATAACACCAAGCACAACGAGATGAACGGCGAAGGGAATCGCGACGGCGCCTCGGATCACTGTAGCTGGAACTGCGGAGTCGAAGGCCCGACCGATCGGGGCGACGTCCTGGCGCTCCGCCGCCGTCAGGCCCGCAACCTGATGGCGACCTTGCTGATCTCGCAAGGCGTGCCGATGATCCTCGGCGGCGACGAGTTCCTGAAGACCCAGAACGGCAACAACAATGCCTGGTGCCAGGACAATGAGGTGAGCTGGATCGACTGGTCGCTGGCCGAGAAGAACGCCGATTTCCTCCGTTTCACACGGATGATGATCGCGTTGAGATTGAGGCACCCTGTGCTCCGTCGCAAGACTTTCTTCAACCCGGGCGGGTCGGGACACCCCCCCGACATCCTTTGGCACGGGGTCCAGCCTTGCGAGCCCGACTTCTCGGAGTTCAGCCACGCGCTGGCCTTTGCCCTCGACGGCAGGGGTTGCGACCGGCCCGGCGTGGTTGACCGCGACCTCTTCATCGCGCTGAACGCCTACCATGAGCCCCTCACATTCCACATCCCCGCCGCCCCCTCCGGCCGCCGCTGGCGGAGGACCGTGGACACGTCCTTGCCCTCACCCGAAGATATCGTCGAATGCGACGCCGGGCCGGTCGTGCCGATCAAGTCGGAATATCGGGTCGAGAGTCGGTCGATGGTGATTCTGATCTCGGAGGGGTGATCATCGAGCTCGGCGGATTTCCTGATCCGGCCCGGCGATGGCGTTCACTCGCTCGGCCAGGGCGTCGATCGAAAATTCCCAAATCGATTTGCCGTCCGGCGTGTCGCCCGATATTTTGAGAGTCTTATCCGGGCGACGCATGCGCGGCGGGTCACCCGGAGAGTGGTCGGACGGGGTCACCCGTCGCCTCGAATCGTCACTTCCGCCCTTGGCGTCACGGCCGTCTCCGATGCGACTCGACCGGGACGTCATCATTGACAAGGCGGGGAATCCCCTCGACCTTCGGGAAAAACGACGATGAGCCTTTACGACGACCTCAAGAAGCACCTCACCGACATGGTTGCCGCTTCCCCCCCGGGGACCGACGTCTCCGTCACCGCCACTCATGCCGACGGCATGGTCTCTGAAGTGATCCACATGGTTCAGTCCAAGGGGCTGAAGCACATTTCCGAGATGTTCGGCGCCAAGGGGATGGGCGACGTCTTCACCTCTTGGGTGAGCAAAGGCGTGAACCTGCCGATCTCCGCGGAACAGATCCGGTCGGTCCTCGGGCCTGAACAGCTTCAAGCCCTCGCCAAGAAAGCAGGGATCGACGTCAGCCAGGTCACGACCTTGCTGTCACACCTGATGCCCAGCCTTGTAAACAAATTGACTCCGCACGGCTTGATCGACGACGCCCCGAATGCGGAAGCGATCGAGGCTGCGGAGTAAGAGGCGATCCGGCATTTTTTCCGTGGTGAGCGAATGACGAATGACTGATGCGAGGAGAGAATCGGGAATTTCCGCGAAATCGCTCGCTTGCCAGTCCGTCCGATCCGCCATAAGTCATTCGTCTTTCGCCATTTAAGTTTCCGGAAAGCCTCTAAGCTAAGGCGACGTCCCAGAACAATTTCCGACGTGCGTCGCGATACCTTGTCCGTTTGGAGTTCGGGAGCTCGCTCCCGCTTTAACGGCACCGGCCCGAAAGCCGGAGTAAGCTCCCGCATTCCAAAGTCCGCGATCCCTACGATTGAAGGTTGTTCATGGACGTCTCCTGAGCCCCGAGAACGACCGATTCCATCATGACCCCGCGACCTTGCGGGTATCGGAGGATATGAGCGATGCGAGGCCTGTTCCATGCGTTGAAGAAGTCCACTCCGCTGCTGCTCGCCGCGCTGATCGGCATTGCGGTCGCGGCCCCGTCGTCGGCCCAGACCGAGGCTCCCAAGGCGAAAGCGAAAGCCAAGGCGAAGTCAAAAGCCGTTACGGTCTCGACTCCGCTGGACCTGAACAAGGCGACCGCCGAAGAGATGGTCGAGGTCTTGCCCGGAGTCGGCGAGGCGACGGCCCAGAAGATCATCATCGGTAGGCCCTACAAGTCGGTCGACGACCTGACCAAGGCGGGAGTTCCCGCCGCGACCGTCGAGAAGATCCGCAAGCTGGTGACCATCGCGGCACCGAGCGCCGAGCCGAAGAAGGCCGCCGCGAAGGCGATGACCAAGACCAAAGCGGCGGCGGCCGCGCCGACGGGCAAGGTCAACATCAACGAGGCGAAGGCCGACGAGTTGGAAACCCTCCCCGGCATCGGCCCCGCCCGTGCCAAGGAGATCATCGCCGCTCGTCCCTTCAAGTCGGTCGAGGACCTTGAAAAAGTGAAGGGCCTGGGCAAGGAACGGGTCGACGCGATCCGGGATCGCGTCATCGTCTTCGCGCCGGCGGTTGCGCCCGTGACGCCCGCCGCGACCACGAAACCGGCCACCAAGGCCATGACCAAGACGACGCCGAAAGCTGCCACCGAAGCCCCCAAGGCCAAGCTCGCCACGGGCAAGCTCGTGAGCCTGAACAAAGGGACGAAGGAGGACCTGGAACTCCTATTCGGCATCGGCCCGGTGAAAGCCCAGGCCATCATTGACTACCGCGCCGTCACCCCCTTTAAGACCAAGGAAGATGTCATGAAGGTGAAGGGGATCAAAGAAGGTGAGTTCGCGAAGATCAAGGATCTGATTGTCGTGGATTAACCGCTAGGGTTATCACATGGACGCGAAACCCCTGTGGGGATGACGGATGCGTGAAGGCGAATGACGGATGCGTGATGGCGAATGACGGATGGCGAATGGCTGACTCGGTGAATCCATTGATCCGTCATTCGTCACGCGGAATTCGCCATTTCCCATTCTCTGTTTGGCTCATGATGGATTCCGGGGTGGTGG
>JAYUFP010000917.1:0-3112 GCA_043738665.1 Isosphaeraceae bacterium | reverse complement strand
CGCGATGGAAGGATGATCCGGAGGGACTTTGCTGGGGAATCGTCGGCGTCGAAGGCTTCGACTTCCTGATTCGTGAATCGAACGACCTGGACAATCTGCCGAAACTCTTCGATCGCGGGGTTCGCGTCTTTCAGCCAGTGCATTCTTCGGACAATCGCCTCGCAGGTTCGTCCCAAGTCGGGGACGAACGCGGTCTAACCGCCCTCGGCAGCGCATTCTTGCAGAAGCTCGTTGAAATCCCCGGCGGGCCGCGCCCGTCGCTTGATCTGGCCCACATGAACCCCGTCGCGCTTTCGGAAGTCCTCGACTGGTACGAGGCGGACACGTTGCGAAGCGAGCGATTGATCCCCATTTACAGTCACGGAGCCTTGGCTCACGAGGGATACGATTCCCCTCGCGCGCTCCGTCGGGAAAGCCTCGTGCGTCTCCGAGCGCTGGGAGGCGTCATCGGCTTCAGCGTCGGCCCTCCATTTTTCGAGTCCGTCGAAGCCCTGAAGGCAGGAATTGAAGCGGCAGCTTCGCTCCCGTTTCGAAGACGGATGGGCTTCGAGGGGATCGCGATCGGCACCGATTTCCTGGGGGTGGATGCGACCCTTCCGGGCATGGGGACCATCGATGACGTCGTGGCGGGTCTCGCCAAGACCTTCGCCCCCGACGCGGCCGAAGCCGTCATCCGCGGCAACTCCGTGGAACTCATCAAACGACTGACCGGTTCGACCGGCGCTTGAGCCCAAGACGTCGATGTGAGTCCTCGTTTCGACCCAGTTTCGGGCCGATATCGTTGAATGAGCCGTAAGACGAAGGTACGTAAATTCGTAGGGCGCGTCCTTCAAGACGCACCATTCTCCGGTGATCACGGCGACCCGGCAAGAACACGTTACGGCTTGAAGGACGCACCCGACGAAGAACGACAAAAACTCGCGCCGAGAAATGTGTTACGGCGGATTCAACGGTAGTGAGTTTAGGATGCAACCACCGGCCTGAAAGAAGACTGCCGAAATGGCAGCCTTGATTGCGCCGAAACTCCGTTCGGCAGCGGTCGACGGTCCGGTAGCCTTATCAGCGATTTACGCAACTCATTACCGAAATTCGACTTAAAATAAAACATGAGAGAGGGCACGGCTCTTGCATTGCCTCTTGGCCGTGACGAATGCGCCCCGTTCGTTTTTCCATGCAATGGGTGGAGAGACGGCGTGTGAACGCGGAACGCGTCCGGGCGAGGATTGAAACAGGAGATCGGGTTCCATGAAGCTCCAGCCTTTGGGCGAACGCGTGGTGGTCGAGCGGGAAGAGTCGAAGGGGACGACCGCAGGCGGGATCGTCCTCCCGGACACCGCCAAGGACAAGCCGCAACGAGGCAAGGTTCTCGCCGTGGGCGACGGCCGCGTGGCCAAAGACGGCAAGCGCAGGCCTCTCCACGTCAAGATCGGCGACAGCGTGATCTTCACCTCGTACGCCGGTGAAGAGTTCAAGATCGAGAACGACAAAAAAGTCCTCCTGATGCGCGAAGACGACATCCTCGCCGTGATCGACTGAACTCGACTTGAAGGGTTCGCCGCCCGCGTCCGCCGGCCAGGGGAACTTCACCCCGGCCCGGCCCGGCCCGGCCTGAGACGCCGACGGACCCGGCCCATTTGAAAAACACGTTCATACCGACGATTCGTACCAGGGGAGTTTCCTTTCATGGCCGCCAAGCAGATTGTGTTCGATCAGGACGCCCGCCAGGCGATGCAGCGCGGGGTGGCGAAACTGGCCCGCGCCGTTAAGGTGACGCTCGGCCCCCGCGGCCGTAACGTCATCATTCAGAAGTCGTTCGGCTCGCCCACCGTCACCAAGGACGGCGTGACCGTCGCCAAGGAAATCGAACTTGAAGACAAGTACGAGGACATGGGCGCGAAGATGGTCAAGGAGGTCGCCAGCAAGACCTCCGACGTCGCCGGCGACGGAACGACCACCGCGACCGTGATGGCCGAAGCCATCTATAACGAAGGCCTCCGCTCCGTTGTCGCCGGCGTCAATCCCATGCTCATGAAGCGCGGGATGGACAAGGCCGTTGAAGACATCGTCGCCGAGTTGCACAAGCTCTCGACGAAGATCTCCAACAAGAAAGAAACCGAGCAGGTCGCCACCGTCGCGTCGAACTTCGACAGCGAAGTCGGCAAGATGATCGCCGAAGCCACCGAGAAGGTCGGCAAAGACGGCGTCATCACGGTCGAAGAAGGCAAGGCCCTCAAGACCGAAGTCGAGTGGGTCGAAGGCATGCAGTTTGACCGCGGCTACCTCAGCCCGTACTTCGTCACCAACCCCACGACGATGGAAGCGGTCCTCGAAGACGCTTACATCCTCATCTACGAGAAGAAGATCTCGTCGGTGAAGGACCTGGTGCCGGTTCTCGAAAAGGTCGCGCAGACGGGCAAGCCGCTCTTGCTGATCGCCGAGGACATCGAAGGCGAAGCCCTCGCGACCCTGGTCATCAACAAACTTCGCGGCACGTTCAAGTGTGCCGCGGTGAAGGCTCCCGGCTACGGCGACCGTCGCAAGGCCATGCTCGAAGACATCGCCGTGCTGAGCGGCGGCAAGCCGATCTTCGAGGCGCTTGGGATTGATCTCGAGAACGTCGCCCTGGCGGACCTCGGTCAGGCCAAGAAGGTGATGATCGACAAGGACAACACCACGATCATCGAAGGCGTGGGCAAGCACGACGCGATCAAAGGCCGCATCGAAGCGATCCGCCGCGAGATCAGCGACACCAAGAGCGATTACGACAAGGAGAAGCTCGAAGAGCGTCTCGCGAAACTCGCGGGAGGCGTCGCCAAGATCAACGTCGGCGCGGCCACCGAGAGCGAAATGAAGGAGAAGAAGGCCCGCGTCGAAGACGCCTTGCACGCGACCCGCGCGGCGCTCGAAGAGGGCATCCTTCCCGGCGGCGGAGTGGCATTGCTTCGCGCCTCGAAGACCGTCAAGCCCTCGGCCGACCTGACCCATGATGAGAAGGCCGGCTACGACATCATCATCCGAGCGTGTGCGGCCCCGATCGCCCAGATCGCCGAAAACGCGGGCCAGGACGGCGGCGTGGTCGTCTCGAAAGTCGCGGAAGGGACCGGCAACTTCG
>JAYUFP010000916.1:0-9447 GCA_043738665.1 Isosphaeraceae bacterium | reverse complement strand
CGGCCGGGGGAATGACGCTCCATGTGGCCGGGTCGGTCAAGAACTCGGTCTTCGCAGCGTCGTATCAGCCTTTCAACGGTGTTTACGGGGATCCGAATGCCCTCGCCCTCACCGGCGGACAGATCAAGGGCAAGATTGAGGGCACCGTCGATAACTCGACGGCGACCCCGACCAAACCACTGGTCGCCTTTTACGCCAAGAAAGTCACCGCGTTCTCCGGACCCGTCGTTCCTCCAAATATCCCCCAAGCCCCCTACACCGGCCCACAAACGCCGAACCACCTGCCGGGCATTCACCACCTCGCACTTCCCAGAGGCCCAAGGGCCGCCAAGACCAAGTAGCTCAGCAAAACGAATCACAAATTGCAAGCATGCGTGCATGCAAGTCCGGGGCGTTTCCAAGGGGACGTCCCGGTTCACGTTCGAAGACGATGTGATCTGCGGGTGGGTGATCTGAGCCAAAAATGATCGATTGCCGATGTCCAATGGCCAACAACACCGGTGAAGTCGGCCATCGGTCATCGGCCATTGGCCATTGGCCATCGATCAGTCCAGGGGGCCGATCGCCCGGAACCCCGGAAGAGCCTGGCGGGAATCAGACTTTGGGCTTCAGGGCGCTGTCCGCGATGTCCCGGCGGTACCATCCACCGTTGAATCGGATCGAGCGGGCGGCCTCGTACGCCCGGGCCTGGGCCTCGGCGAGTGTCGAGCCGATGGCCGTGACGTCGAGGACGCGACCGCCGTCGGTGACCACGCGTCCGTCGCGTCCCCCGCCGGGGTCGGCGCGGAGGGCTGTGCCGGCGTGAAACACCTTGACGTCGGCCATCCCTTCGGCTTCTTCGAGGTTATTGATGACCCGGTCGCGCTCGTAAGGGCCGGGATATCCCTCGGCGGCCATCACCACGCAGACCGAGGGACGCGGGTCCCACTCCAGGTTCACGGAGTCAAGCCGTTCGTCGATGACCGCCTCGAGTGCGTCCACGAGGTCGGATTTGAGCCTCATCAGAAGCGTCTGACATTCCGGGTCGCCGAAGCGGACGTTGAATTCGAGAACTTTAGGCCCCTGATTGGTGAGCATCAAACCCGCGTAAAGGATGCCGCGAAAAGGTCTTCTGGCACGCTTCAGGGCATGGACGGCGGGGACGAGGATTTCCCGCTCGACCTGCTCCATCAGTTCCGGGGTGACGATGTCGGCCGGCGAATAGGCCCCCATGCCGCCGGTGTTGGGGCCTTCGTCGTGATCGAAGGCGCGTTTGTGGTCCTGACTGGTTTCGAGGGGGACGATCGTGCGGCCGTCGGTGAGGGCGAGAATGCTGGTTTCCAGGCCGTCGAGACGTTCTTCGAGGATCATCCGGTCGCCCGCCTTGCCGAAGACCCGACGGACCATGATCTGGTCGATGGCGTCGAGCGCCTGGCGGAGGTTATCGCAGACGAACACGCCCTTCCCGGCGGCGAGCCCGTCGGCCTTGATCACCATGCCGAGCGGTCGCCCCAGGACGTGTTCCCGCGCCTCCGCGGCCGTGCTGAACGCCCTGCGCTGGCTTCGCTCCTCGATCTCGACCTGAACGCCGGGGCCGAGCTGCTCGCGCGGATCCATGATCCGGTCGATCGCTTCGAGCGTCTCGGCGGCAGTCCGGCAATGAAGGGTGTGGCGCAGGGTGGAGCGGCCCTTGGAGCGGATCGCGAGCGAGACCTCGCGCGAAAGGACGTAATGCTCGGCGTCGGGGGCGGACCGAAAGACCCGGTAGTCGGCGGTTGGAATCCCGGCTTGCCGCATCAGTTCCTTGGCGAACACCTTGCTGCCTTCGAGTTCCGCCGCGTCGCGCCGGGGTCCGAAAATCCTCAAGCCCTCGCGCTGAAAATAATCGACGATTCCGGCCGTGAGGGGTTCTTCCGGGCCGACGACCGTGAGGCCGATCCCCTCCCGTTTGGCGAACTGAGCGAGGGCGCGGAAGTCGCCCGTCTCGATCGAAAGGTTCTGAGCCTCGAGCGCCGTGCCGGCATTCCCGGGCGCGCAGAAGACCGCCTTGACGCGCGGAGATTGCTTCAGCTTCCAGCAAAGAGCGTGCTCACGCCCCCCTTTTCCGATCACGAGAACTTTCAAGCGACGACCCCCGGGTGAATCTCCGACGACCTCGGCAAACCTGCCTCTCAATTGTAACGTGCGAACAGATCGCTCGCACAGTCCACCCACGGACCCCGTCCGTTCCGGAGCCCCTTACAGCCTGGCGCAACGATCACCAATCGCCTTTTCAGGTTTGATTCGGCTTTTTTCTTGACAGCATGCGTGGAACGTTGATACCTTACTTTCAATTGCCCTGAATCGGCCAAGTATCTGGAAAGTCAAGGACGAGTTTGAACGCGGTTTGAGAGTGCGAAGGTTTGTTCGCCAGGACCGCCCGTTCTGTACTGCTCGGCTTGCTCCCCCTGGCCAACGTCAAAACGTGCCGGAGATGATCATGAACCGATTTTTTAAGATGAGCGCTCTCTCCCTCGTTGTGATCTCGGCGATCACCACTTCGGCCCAAGCCGGCCTTGTGGACTACGATTTCAGCACGGGAACCATCGGCGGGGTTGCGCCATCGACTCAAACGACGGCGTTCGATTATTCCCAGGTGATTCAGCCGACCAACGACATCGGCATGCCGAATCTCACGGCAACCTTTAAGATGGCTTTCGGTTCGGCGGGGCAAATGCAGGTCGGTCCGGCGGTCGCCGGTCTCGCACTGATCTCTGGCCCCTCCTTGACCGACCTTGCCCCCGGCGCCAATAAGTTGGCGATCACTTTTAACAACGTTGTGAATTTCGGTAGCTTTAAGTACGACATTCCCGGTGATCCGGTCGGTAACAATTATCAGAACAACCTCACGATTAAGCTGTTTTTGAACGCGATCCAGGTGGGCACGACTTCAACGTTCACTACCGCGGCGGGGAGCGAAATGTACGGCACCTATTCCACCGGCCCGATTACACCCAGCTCGTTTTATTTTAACCAGATCTTGATCGCGACCGACAGTTCCACCGGCCCGCTCACGATTGACGACCTGATCGTGAATCCCGTCCCCGAAATCGATCCCGCCTCATCGTTCGGCGCCTTGACGCTTCTGGGCAGTGCCGTGGTCATGATCCGTGGCCGCCGCCGCAAGAACTCGGGTGACTGAGAAGAAGCGGGCTGGATCTGAAAATGCCGTGAGTCTGGACACTACCGCTCCAGATTCGCGGCTTTTTTTTTCGGCCAAAAGGCTCAATACGTAACAAGGGCCGGCCCGCAAGCATTGGCCGATCCATGGACTCGATTCACGATTCTAGGCTTCTGCTGAGTTCGATTTTCATTCCAGAGGGATATTCCAAAGCGTTTGATCGCGTATTTTCTCGATTCATCGGGCACGTCCCGGGTGAGACATCATTCTTTGCGAGGGATCGCGGGGGCGGAGATAAATGAGCAAGCGAGACGCTGAACTCCAGGCCACGATCAATCGGCTACGCCTGCGAATCTTTTTGGGAATCGGAATCGCGATCCTGATCATCGCCCCGGCGCTGACGCTCTTTCTCGAGTTCCGGCAACGGCGCTACCGGGAGATCCTCGAACAGGAGGCCGTCGCGGCCGAAAACCGCGGGGACACGAAGGAAGCCGTGCGGCTGACGACTCGACAGCTTGAGATTCGGCCGGGGGCTTTCGACCCGACCGCCCGCTACGCCCGGATCATGTCAAAGTTAGCCGATACGTCCGAGGAGCGGGATAAGGCACGATCGCTCCTCAGGAGCGTGCTCGAAGTGATCCCGGGTCGTCGCGTCGAGCGCCGACTGGCGGCCGACCTTGCGATGACGCAAGCGGATTATTCCGAGGCCGTCACGAATTACTTGAAGCTGACCGAAGGCTCGACGGACGCGGAAACCGCGGAGTACGAAGATCTGATCGCGCAATGTTATGAGGCGAGCCAGAAGCCCGAGTCGGCCGCGGAGTTTTACGAGAAGTCAATCACCAGAGCCCCAAGCCGCGTTGAGACGTACGTTCGGTTCGCGAACTTCTTACGAAGCGGTGTGAAAGATCCTCAGAGCGCCGACGACTTGATGGATCGCATGGTACAGTCCGCCAACGGGTCCGTCCGGTCGCTCCTGGAGCGAGGGCGGTATCGAAAAGCAAACCAATTGCCCGGGTCGATGGACGACCTCGTCGCCGCGCGAAAGCTTGCCCCGGACGACCCGGAGGTTCTAATCGCCTCCGCCGACCTCGTCACGCCTGATTGGGACAAGGCCGAACTCACGAACTTGCGGAACGACGTCAGCACGGCTTTCGGGAAGCACCCCGAAAACGCGCGGCTCGCCGCAATTCTGGCGCGATTCCAACTCCAAGACGGACAGACTGAAGCCGCCGTAACGACTCTCCGCGGCGGCCTCGAAAAAACCAAGGATTCCGTAATCCTGAGGTGGTTGCTGGCCGACTTGCTCCTCGACCTTAAGCGCCCCAAAGAGGCGAAACCGGAGATCGAGAGCTTGCGGCTAGCCAAGGTTCGCGACGTGCTGACCGATTTTCTCTTAGCCCGAGTCTTGATGGATGAAGAGAAATGGGGAGCCGCGGCACGAGCTTTCGAGAAAATTCGCTCGAGTTTGAAGGACGTTGAGGGTCTGCAACTCCATCGACTTCGCCTCGACCGTTATCTGGCGATTTGCTACGAGCGGCTCAACGATGTTGAGCAAAAGGAGTCTTCTCTCCGTCGCGTCCTCGACGTCGCTCCCAATTCGGTTCCGGACCGCGAAGAACTGGCGAGGATCATGGCGTCCACGGGGCGGGTTTCCGAGGCCATCGGGATCTACCGGGATCTGCTCGCGACCTCCCCGCGCTATCATGAAGAGCTCGCCCGCTTACTCCTCTTCTCGAACCTCGGCCTTCCCGCCGAGCGGCGGAAATGGGGCGAAGCGATGAAAGAAATCGAAGAAGCGGCCAAGGCCTCGCCCGGTTCCGTTAACGTCCCGCTCACCGCCGCGGGTATTCAGCTCGCTCAAGGACAACTCCCCGCCGCGCGAGCGATCCTCGATCAGGCCCTTCAGACATTCGGAGATCGGCCGGAGATCTGGGTCGCTCTCTCGCAGTTCTCGCGGGGCGAAGGCAAGAATTCCGATGCCTTGGCCCTCCTCGATCAGGCGAAAGCGAAACTCGGCGATCGCCTGGAATTTCAGGTTGCACGGATTGAGTATGCTCTGAGTCAGAACAAAACCGAAGGTCTCAAATCACTTTCGCAATTGGAAGACGCCGTCGAGACCCGACCGGCCGGTGATCAACGGATCATTCTGTCCGCGTTATCGTCCGCGTACCTCGGGCTGGAGTCCGAGCCCGATGCCGATCGGGTTCTGGAGAAGCTTCGCGCCCGTTTCCCGGATGAGCTCGGGACGCAACTCGCTCTTTTTGAACGCGCCCTTCGGAAGGCGACTGTCGATGACCTAAAGCGTACACTGGACGTAATTCGGACGATCGAGGGCGAGGGCGGACCTTGGGGAGATCTCTGCGAGATCCGCGTGTTACTTTTCAAAGCACGGAAGGGTGATCTCGCCGCGGGCGAACAGGCCCGAACCATGGCGACGAGCCTTGCGCCGAACCGCCCTCACTGGCGTCCTTTAACGCTCGTGGCGGCCGAGATCGAGGACAAAAGCGGCAGCCGCACCAAGGCGTTGGGCAATTATCTGAAAGCGATCGCATTGGGCGAATCCAACCCCGCGGTCGTCCGCCGGACGGTCGAGTTGCTTTTCCTGAGTCGCCGTTTCGACGAGGCGCGGACGCTGATCGAGAAAATCCGCGATCAGTTCCAATCCCGGGGCGACCTCCGTCGGCTCAACGAGGACCTCTTGTTAAAGGTCAAGGGGCCGGCACTGGCGCTCGATTCCGCACGAAGGGCCATTGCCGCGGGTTCGAGCGATTACAAGGATCACCTCTGGCTGGCGCAGTTGCTCTGGGCTTCCGGGAGGAAAGACGAAGTCGAACCCGCGCTCCGTCAAGCCATCGAGTTGAGCAAGGAGAACGTCGAACCATGGACTTATCTGGTCGAATACCTGATGACGTCGGGTCGGAAAGCGAAGGCGGAAGCCACAGTCGTCGCCGCGAAGGCAGCGCTCGGGCCGGAGAAACACCTCGTCGATCAGGCGTATCTGGAAGAGCGGGTGGGTCATGACAAAGAGGCGGACTCACTCTATCAACAGGCTCTGGCCGCGAGCCCCGACGATGCCGCGACACTTGAGAAAGTCGCCGATCGTGAACTCCGCGCCGGTCGATCGAAGGTCGCCGAACCCCTGCTCCGGACGTTGACGGCAATTCAGTCGGCGGACTCCCGCCAGGCCGACTCGGCACGATTGAACCTCGCGATCGTGCTTTCCGAAGGGGGGGACAACGCGCGCTGTGCCGAGGCCCTTTCGCTCGTGGAGGAGGTTCAGAAGTCAAACGTCGAGCCCCTGCCGGAGGACGTCCGCGAAGCGCAACGCGCCAAGGGGATCATCCTTGCCCGGCAACCCGGCCGACCGCGAGGTAACGAGGCCGTCAAGCTCCTTGAGGAGGCGGTACGGGTGCCGAACCCGAGACCCTCCGACCTGTTGCTGCTTGCAAAGCTTCATGAGGAAAACAACAACTGGGATGCGGCCAAGGAACGCCTGAAAGAGCTCATGACGTCGCAGGGCGAGAACCTCGATTTTCTGGCCGCCTACGCCCGAGGACTGCTTCGGCGGAAGGATGCCGAGAGCGCGCGACCACTCTTCGAACGCATGAAGACTCTCGACCCCGGCTCGCTCTGGACGGCGGAGATCGAGGCCAGGGTTCTGAAAGCCGAGGGGAATTCGGAGGAGGCCGGGCGGGTTCTCGAAAACTATTGCAAAGATAAAGACACGAAAACCTTACGGTTCGCCGCCGCGCTTCTCGAAGAGATCGACGTCATGAAGACGTCCGAAGCGTTGTACGCGAAGCTCGCCGCGGAGTCCGCGACGGCCGAAGGTCGTCTCAACCTCGCGATGTTCCTATCAAGGCGGAGCCGCGTCGATGAAGCCCTCGCGGTTTGCCACGCGGAACGGACGAAGACCGACCCCGACACGTTGTCTCGCATATATATGTACGTGCTATCGACGTCCGACGCCTCCGACTCGCAACGTGAGGGAGTCGCGAACTGGTGCGAAGGCGTCTTGAAACAAGACCCTCGGGCAGCGTCGGTATTGCTCCGTCTGGGAACCATTCGCGACATCCAGGGGCGTTATTCCGAAGCGGAAGGCTTCTACAAGCGAGCGATCGCGGCGGGTTCGACTTCAGCGATCCCCCTGAACAATCTCGCTTGGCTCCTCGCGTTCCAGCCGGGCAGGTCGTCGGAGGCCCTCCAGTTGATCGACCGGGCGATCGCGATCGCCGGTCCGATTCCCGACTTGCTCGACACGCGCGCCATCATCTATCTTTCGTTCGGGTCGATCAACGAACGGCAGAAAGGGGTGTACGACATGGAAAAGGCCGTCGCCGAGTCGCCGACCCCCGCCCGTCTTTTTCACCTCAGTCAGGCGTACCACGCCCTGAACGACGACCGGCTCGCCGCGGCGACTTTTGAAAAAGCGAAGGCCGCGGGGATCTCAACCGGAATGCTCCATGCCCTGGAGCGGCCGGTCTTTCAGCGACTCTCCATCGAGCTTACCCGGAAGTGACGTGAGTCGTGACTTCCGAGTCGTTGGAAACTCCTCCGCGCGGGGATCGAATTCCCGGTCCCACCCCACCGCTCGCGTTCTGGGGGGGACTGGTCGGGCTCCTTCTCGCTGAGGCGCTCACGGTCGGGGTTCGGTTCGAGGGGATCGATCCCGAAGCCGGCGGCCACACCTGGTGGGTGGAATTGCTCGCTCAGGCACATGCGATCTTCGACGTATTTGTCCTCTCCGCGGGGGCGGCCCTGCTCTTCGGCGCGGCGGATTTCGCCGATGAGTTCCGAAAACGTCCCCCCAAGCCCCCGACCTTGCGAACCGCCTGGCCGTTCTTGCTCGCGCATTTCAGCGTGTTCACTCTCTTCTTTTGGGTCACGGCGGTCGTCTGGGAAGGCGGGATCGAGCGGG
Source organism: Isosphaeraceae bacterium (assembly GCA_043738665.1). Taxonomy (GTDB): domain Bacteria; phylum Planctomycetota; class Planctomycetia; order Isosphaerales; family Isosphaeraceae; genus JAYUFP01. Next base: position 1,387 of record JAYUFP010000916.1, on the reverse strand, counting down.
CAAAAAGGCCGGAGGTCTGGGTCGCGATCTGGCTTTTCGCCGGCGCGATGAACGTCGCGACTCTTGTCGCGACGGCGCTCCCGCTGGGCTTTTGGTGGCCGATGCTTCGCCGCTGCCGGGCCGCAGTCGCCGTCGGACTGGTCGTCGGCGTGGTCGCGTGGTTCACCGGTCAATACACCCAGTCTCTCTGGAAGCCACTCCATCAAACGACGTTCCGGGCCGTCAATTTCATCCTCGGCTTGCTCCTCCCCGAACTCATCAGTCGTCCCGCCGAATCAATCCTCGGCGCGAGAAACTTTTCGGTCACGATCCACCCGAGCTGTTCGGGCTACGAAGGGATCGGCCTGACCCTCGTATTCGTAGGTGCTTACCTTTGGCACTGTCGCACCGAGCTGCGGTTTCCCCGTGCCCTCGTGCTGCTGCCGCTGGGCACCGTTCTGATCTGGCTGACCAACATTGTGCGAATCGTCGTGCTCGTGCTCATCGGCATCTATGTCTCGCCCGCCGTCGCACTCGGCGGGTTCCACTCGCAAGGTGGCTGGATCACGTTTCTCGCCGTCAGTTTGGGACTCTTCATCGCCGCCCGACGTCTCGCCTTTTTTCGCCCCGAGGGGATGGTGGAAGAGTCCGAAGCCCCTGGTCCCAATCCCACGGTCCCGTACCTCGCTCCGCTCTTCGCCTTGATCGCGTCGATGATGGTCACCGGGGCATTGACCAGCGACTTCGAGCGGTTCCACCCGGTGCGAGTCCTCGTCACCTCGGCCGTCCTCTGGCGATTTCGCGAGGTTTTCTCGGGTTGGACCTGGCGTTGGAGTTGGGAAGCGTGCGGGGTCGGTCTGCTCGTGTTCGTGATCTGGATGTTTCTCGAACCCGCGTCGACGACTTCAAAGGGTTTCAATCCGACCGAGAATGCGCTGATGATCAGGCCCGCGTGGTGGTCGATGTGCTGGCTTCTCTTCCGCGTGTTCGGCTCGGTGGTGACGGTTCCACTCGCCGAAGAATTGGCGTTCCGGGGTTTCCTGATGAGACGCCTGATCGATGCGGACTTCGAACAAGTTCCGGTCGGACAATTTTCGTGGTGGTCATTCCTCGCGTCGTCGGTGATGTTCGGCTTGCTTCACGGCCGGCTCCTCGCCGGTGTGATTGCCGGAATGCTCTATGCGGTGGTGGTTTACCGCCGACGGTCCCTGTCGGACGCGGTCGTCGCCCATGGCGTCACCAACGCGTTGATCGCCGCCGCGGTGATCTTCCATAACGACTGGCGGCTCTGGGAATGAACCCCGCCCGCGGGGTGCGCCAATGGATTCTGGCATTGTCTCCATTGCGCGTTCGTCTTCGCCCTGAAAGGGCGACACAGGAGAGCCCGGGGCAACGCCCCGGGTTGCCC
>JAYUFP010000915.1:0-3120 GCA_043738665.1 Isosphaeraceae bacterium | reverse complement strand
TAAAGCAGAGTGACGTCGTTGGCCGCGCCCGTGCCGGTGACACTGGCGAAGCGACGGGTGAGCGTGCCGCCGGGCGTCGAGGTGCTCGGGGTGCTCGGCGAGGTCGTGGCCGTTGACGTGCCGAGAATCGTCGTGGTGTCGATGTGGGCGTACTGCATCGTGCCGGGGAGCAAGTCGGTGACGTCGAGGTTCGTGATCGTCTGACCGGGAGCGATCTGGACCGAGATCAAGTCCTGCCTGGGAAAGTTCGGGCCGGTGGCGGTCTCGTCCTCGGGGCCGATATAGGTTTTGGTCACGATGAAGAGCGAGGGGGTGACCGAAGTCGTGGCGTTGGAGCCGATCAGGCTCGGGTCCGTGGTCGGGTTGTCGAGGGCGTCGTTGCCGTACTGGAAACCGCCGCGAGCCGTGATGCTTTGTGCCAGACCCGCGTCGGCGTAGTTGCTCAACGTGGTCGCGACATTGATGTTCGCGACCGGCTGACCCGGGGTGAAGCTTCCGAAGGGGAGCTGCAGGACGACAAGCTGGTCGCCGGGGTTTCCCGAAACGATGAGCGACGCACCGGCGCTGGTCTTGGCGTAGGGATGGGTCGCGTGCCCGCTCGCGTCAAACGTGAGCACCGTGGAAGTCAGCGACGCGCCCAGATAGGTCGCGGAATTGAAGCTGATGCCGTCAGGCGTACCCGCCACCGCGTCGCCGGTCGTCGGCAGGAACAGATCCACGTAAGGACCGTATCCCGTCGCGCTCGCCGAGGTATTCGAGAAACCCACCGTGAAGTTCAGCGGCGCACCGATCAGGACGTTACTCGGAACCGTCAGCGCGGCATTCGGGATCGCCGACAGCAGAGTTCGAACCTCCAACGCCTCGAGAATCGGGACACTCCGAGTTGTGTGCTTGCATCCCCGCAAACGGCGGAGAGTTGATCGGTCGCGCGAAAGTGTCCGTAACATCATTGTTGCCCTAGTCAAACGGGGAAAGCAGCATCGCCTTTTTGGAGAACTTAGTACGAGGCGCCCAGGCATGCTGCGTATTTAACAACTTTTCTTCATTTTTAAGCGATATTGCCGCAATTTCGTTACGATCCCCAGGAGTTCGCCCGAGTAACGACTTCTAACGACCATCCTTTTCACCTGGGGGCACAATGCCACGTCCCCCGACCGTGAGTGCTTCCCAAAGATGAGTGCCGACTTCCCCGGTCAGGCACAAAGCTTCGTCGAGAAGGCCTGCGACGGGCAGACCCGTTCGCTGTTCCTTCAAGCATGTGCGGAGGACATCCGCCCGAATCTCCAGGGTGACCCGTGCCGTCGCGCCGACGAGGCCGACATCCGGTGGGCAGGTCGCGACCCGGGCGGCGGCGTGTTCCGAGCTCTGGCACGCTCACTGATCCGGGAGGAGCGGTCCAAGCGTCCGACCACTTACACAGAAGGATTGCAAAGTCAAAAAGCGGATTAACCGCGGAGATCGCGGAGATCGCGGAGAAGAGACAAGAAATGAGATAAAGGCGAGCGAATCCGCTCTCGTTTCTTCTCTCGTCTTGTCACTGCGTTCTCCGCGGTTAGACTGCGGGCGAGGTTTCGAGGACTTCTCGACTTTGCAATCCTCCTGACCACTTACAAGCTCCACCGCGAAATCAAGCCCTCGAATCTCTCGCTCGACACCGCGGGGGTCGTCTGGATCACCGATTTCGGCCTCGCCAAGTCCGAGGACGACGGGCGGTTATTCGCCACCGGGGGACACGACCGCCGGGTCGTCCTCCGCGACCCGGTCTCATTCCGGCCCGTCCTCCGATTCCCCCTCACTGACGGAAAGGCAAGCGCCCCGGCCTTCGACGCCCGAGGGAAACGGCTCGCGATCGCGAGTTTCGACTCGATCATCTCCCTGTGGAACCTTGACCGCGTCCGCGAAGGCCTGAGTGCCCTCGGGATCGCCTGGGACGGGCCTGCCCCCCCGCCCGCGACCGTCAAGGACTTCATGCTCGTTGATGAACCCGAGACGCCGGTCCGGGTCAGCCGCCCTTAGACTTCCCCCATGTCCTGAGAGACCCGACCACCGCGTTACTTTTTAGGAATCATCATTCGATTCAATATCAAGATTCCGATATGTCCTACCCCCGCGAGAACGAATCCGCCGCAACCCCCGACGACCGACGCGAGGGCCAGTACGATCAACAGACCGCCGGGTGATCCTCCCCCGGTGTCATCGGGAATCACGAACACCAGAACGCAGCAGAACAAGGCTCCAAGACACATCGTGACGAAGTAGAAATAGACGAGCGCGAAGAAGCAGCCCGCGGGACATGCCCAACGACTTCGGGAGACCGGATTGCTCAACCCCCCAGGTCGTTGTTTCTCGTCGTGAAATTCGCCTTCGTCGATCACCCGGATCGCTCCCAACGGCCGACGAGACGGAGGCGGACCTCGCGATCGCCATCCGCGTCGAGGTCACGGTTTTACGGCCTCGAAGTAATCGAAGAACACCCTTGCGAGTCGCGCGCCGTACTCTTCCCAGTGTCGTCCCGAAGGGTAATCGTCGAGCCCGGCGACCCGGTTGACGTTGAATTCGTGAACGGCGGCGTCGATGCCGTAACGCTCGAGCCAACCGTCGCCGAGGCTTCCGGAATTGCGGAACGCCTCGTTCGTGCTCCCTTCGGTGAACCAGGTGTGCTTTCGTAGCAGGCCTTCGAACGTTTTCATCCGTGCCAGGTGGCGATCCAGTCCTGCCACGGGGGGACGGCTGATGTGCAGGCGTCCGCTTCCGTCGTTGTGAAGCTCCAGGGCCAGATGCGGTGCCGTGCCTTGCTTGATCATCCTTTCAAGCCACATCTCCAGGGCATGGTTTTCGGGCGCGAGTGCCGGGTCGGAGGCCTTGTTCCATTCGCGGTTGAGGTCCTTGCCCCGCAGGTTGAACCTCGTCCCGCCCCGGGCGACGCCGTCCTTATTGGCCATCGGCATGAGGTAAACGCAGTACTTGGCGAGAAATGTTTTCGCCTCCGCGTCGTCCTCCAACAGGCGGCCGACCAGCCCTTGCAAAACCCAGTTGCCGCCGGGCTCCCAGGCGTGTGCCCTTGCCCGCAGGAAGACCCGGTAAGGCGCGTTCGCGTGGCCGATCCGGACGATTTCCAGG
>JAYUFP010000914.1:0-3123 GCA_043738665.1 Isosphaeraceae bacterium | reverse complement strand
CCCCGCGCGGGCGAGGTTGTCGCCGCAACCACTCGTAGAGGTAATAGCCCAGAGTGATACTGACGCGACAATGCGGCGTTCCCCGCGTGGTCATGCGAGATTCTCTCAATTCTCCTCGGATCAACTCGCGGTCGACGCCGTCGTCGGGCATCGCCAGCAATTCCTCAGTCGTCATCAACTGCGAGCCGACGGCCATGGCGAAACCTCCGGGACGTTTCTGTTCGCTCAATTCATCTTATCCTCTCGGCAGCGTCCTGAGAACGCGGAAGCCCGGCTGAACCCGCCGCGACCGTCCCATTCGTCGCAACCGGACCAGTCGTTTCGACCGTTGCGAAAGTTGCGTCGGGAATGACCGGGGCGACAGGGCGGACGATTCGCCGTCGGCCGCGATTCCTGTCGGCCGATATCGAAAGTGAGGTCGTGTTCCGCCGCGCCGTCGGGTTCCATCCCGGCGTGCCTCCCGCGGACTCGCCCCGTCGGACTTGGAGTCGGATTAGGATGACGAAACGGGACACGACGTTTCGAGCCGATCAAGGAGGATCCATAGGATGTCGCACGATCGCAAGAACGCCCGTCGGAAGAACGCGAGGGCGTTCCGCCCGACGATGGAGGACCGGCGCCTGGAGTCGCGCGAGGTCCTTTCAACCATGACCCCGGCCGCGATTAACCAGTTTCTACTGACCCACCCGCAACGGGGGTTCGCCTACGCGCTTCACAAACCCGCTCAGCTCACAGGCGAGATCGCCCGCTACCAGGGGCTCGGCCACGGCCCGAACTACACGCTCAAGGGTTCGGTCGCGACGCAGGTGGCTCGCGGCGGCCAGTCCGTGATCGTCGCCCAGCCCGACGGCAGCCGATTCCGCGTCGGCCTGTCCCTGTCCGATATTCGGGGCTCGAGCGGACTCGGCCTGGCGAGCAGCGGCGGCGTGACCACGACCACGAATGCGCTGGGGATCTCCGCGCCGGTGATCGCGGCGAAAGGCACGGTCCGGGCTTACCCCATGACGGGGGGAAAGGTCGGGATCATCGTCGACGGTAACACCGAGAATATGACCCTGACGATCGACCCCCTCCCCTTCGCACAGCGGAAGGGCTTCGCCCACAGCTTCGCGTACGGTGAAGGCGGCCGCTCGCACACCCTCAACGTCGGATCGATCAACGTCACCGGCGGGTCGATCGCGGCGATCCTTGGATACCACTCGGCCGACCTCTCCGGCCCGCTCTCCGTCGGCGGGACAACTGAGGTCGACCGCATCGCCTTCAACAACCTGCTGCCCGGCGCGGCAATCGGTGTCGGCGGAACGCTCAACACCCTCGATGTTCTGAACAACGTGACTCTGTCGAGCGGGCCGGGGATCAACGTCGGCCAGGATCTCAACCTCCTGAACGTCGGCCAGAACCTGGTCCTGAGCAACGGCGCCTCGATCACCGTGGGTCGCTATCTCGGCCTGACGCTTCAACCGCCCAAGGGCTCCTCGACCGGGTCGAACATCCTCACGCTCAACCAGGCCCAGGTCGGGACCGGAACGGCCGTGAACGTCCCGTCGGTATCGGCGTACGTCCTCGGCGACGCGACCCTCGGCGCCGGCAGCGTGATCCACGTTGGAAGCGCGATCGCCAATAGTTCGCTCGTCACGATCACGGGTCTGACCTCGAATGTGGGGTCGCCGACTCCCTTCGTGATCAACGGCAAGTTGAACCTGAGTCCGTCGACCGCGAATCCGCTCGACCAGGTGATCATCCCCGGGCTCATTCCGGCTTCGGCGTTCACCATTGTGCAGACCGTTCCGAACCCGGCTGTTCCTCCGATTCCTCCGACGATCCAACAGGCGATCGCCGCCAACTTCATCGCCCGAAACGGCTTCTATGTGAACGGCATCAGGATCGCGTGAGGCCGCCGGTCAGACTGAGAAAAGAGACCGCCCCGGATCGAGACTGTCGATCCGGGGCGGGTTTGTTTTTGAGGATGGCCAATGGCCAATGGCCAATGGCCGATGACCCATGCCCGATCGATGATGTCCCATCGGTCATCGGTCATCGGTCATTCGGTCTTCGTCAGCTCGTGATCCCCTTCGTCAGATGCATGAACGCCGTTTCGAGGTTGATCTCGTCTTCCTTGAAGAGGGTCAACTCGAAGCCCTGCTCGATGAGGCGGTTGGCGAGGAAGCCGTACTGGGTGACCCCCTCGTTCATCTTGACGATCAGGACGCCGTTCTTGTCCTGGACCGTCTCGACCTCGGACTGACCTTCGAGGAAATTGGCGGCGTCGGTCTGGCGGTCGGTCACGGAAATGTTCAAGACGATGTCGGTGCGGACCTGCTTCATCACGTCCACCACGGCCCCGTTCACGAGCAAGACGCCCTGTTCGATGATGCCGATCTTGTTGCAGATGTCGGCGAGCTCGGGAAGGATGTGGCTGGAGACGAGGATCGTCTTTCCCATCGCCCGCAGTTCTTTCAGCAAAGCGCGGATCTCGATACGGGCTCGCGGGTCGAGGCCCGACGCCGGCTCGTCGAGCAGCAACACCTGGGGGTCGTGGAGGAGGACGCGCGCCAGGCCGAGGCGCTGGGTCATCCCTCGCGAGAGGCTCGTGACCAGGGCGTCTCGCTTGTAAGTCAGGTCGACGAGCTCGAGCACCTCCTCGCAGATCTTCTTCCGCGCGGGGCCTTTGATGCGGTAGGCGGCGGCGAAGAATTCGAGGTACTCGATGACCTTCATGTCGTCGTACACGCCGAAGAAGTCGGGCATGTAGCCGATGGCGCGGCGGATGTCCTTCGCTCCGGTGTAGATCGAGTAGCCGCAGACGGTCGCCTCGCCCCAGGTTGGGTTCAAGAGGGTGGCGAGAATCCGCATCGTCGTGGTCTTGCCCGCGCCGTTGGGGCCGATGAACCCGTAGACGTCTCCTTGCTGAAGGGAGAGGTTGAGGCGGTTCAAGGCGTACAGATCGCCGTACATCTTCGTCAGGTCGTTGGTCTCGATCATCGGGGGCTGCCTTTTACCTTGCCTTGAAGCGGGTCGCCGGTCTGTTCTTTGGAGGGTGGGTCAGCGAAGCGCAACCCACCTTCCGAGCCTGATCCGGTGGGTTGCGCTTTGGTGACCCACCCTATGAAATGAGGATTGAAC
>JAYUFP010000913.1:0-3125 GCA_043738665.1 Isosphaeraceae bacterium | reverse complement strand
CGAGCTACCTCCTGTTCTACGATGGTGGCTATGTCTTGCCAACTATATGCCTCGTCTCACTTTGTAAAAACCCCTCCCTCTGAGCCGGAGTACCGGGGCGAGGGCGATCGTCGCAGGATTCCTCCGACTGTATTCCGCGACCGAAGGCAATCTCCGAATGGATTGTTCGGCAGCGGGTCAACCGAAGTGGACATCGACTCGGGAAGAAGTGAAGCCGCGGCGAAACCGTGCGAGGATCGCCCTCTCCCCGACCGACTCGCGTTGCCAGGCGTCACGGAAGGGTTAGAATAAGAGTAAGGCTTGGCAGAACCACGCCTTGAGCGCGCGATCCGTCCCGTTCATGGAACGCCTATGAAAGCCGAACTCGTCCCCGAGAACGGGGATCCGCCGATCCCGATCACGAAAGATCTCACGGTCGTCGGCCGGAAAGAGTGCTGCGACGTCTGCATCGACGACGCCAGCCTCTCAAAATGGCATTGCGTCCTCGTGAAGACCGACGGCCTTCTGGTGGTCCGTGACCTGGCGACCACCAACGGCACCAAGGTCAAGGGCCAGCGGATTCGCTGGGCGGCCCTGTTGCCGGACGACCGACTCTCCCTGGGGGCTTACAAAGTCAGGATCTATCTCGGGCCTGATGACGTCCTCGCCCCCTCGGAAGGCCGCGGCCGTACCAAACGCGCGGAGCCCGCCGCGGCCGCGACGCCGACGCCGACGCCGACCTCGAAGCCGAAGCCAAAGTTGAGCAAGTCCGTGCCTTCGCCTTCGGTCCCCGCCGCGGCGATCGGTTTTCCCGACCCCTCGCCGCTCGAATTGCCCGCCCTGGGGCCGGCCGACTCCGGGCTCGAAATCCTCGACGAAGACGACGACGACTCGGGATGGCGGAATCTCATCAAAGCCCGTGCGAGCCGTGGCGACGACATCCTTATCGAGCTTGATTAGGCCGAACCATGCCGGTCAAACGCTCAACGGCCGGTCGTCCGCTCCCTGTCCGAAACAGGGTGAGGGCGACCGGCCTGTTGCGTTTTTTCAACGCGGGGCGATTCGGACCGGGACGGTTGAACGTCGGGGTCCGCTCCGGCTTCGAACCGTTGCGAGGGTGGTATTCGCATGCGTCTGCGAATCCCGTCCCGCCCTCAGACTCCGTCGGTCCCGGGGCGACGGATGTCGCGACGGACCGGGGGGTCGAGGTGTTCAAGCTGGCGTGCGTCCTGGGGGTCCAGTCGGCTCGCCTGCTTGTTCTCGCGCTGGATCGCCTCATACACCTCCTGACGGTGCACGGAGATTTCGATCGGGGCCGCGATCCCCAACCGAACCTTATCGCCCCGAATGTCCACCACGGTGATGACGATATCGTCACCAATGATGATGCTTTCGTCGCGGTGTCGGGACAGGACCAACATCTTCGGGCTCCTTCCTCCTGCCAACGAGACCCGTGACCTTCCGTGATCACGGCACCCGGGCGCTCGGTTACCACGACGGGGCAGATCAGAACGTTGCGACGCGTCCGGAAGGCTCCGGCGCGTGATTGGAAACGTCAAAAGGCGCCGACTTCGACTTCTCGGTCAGGCCGTCGCTCGGAGCTGGGCCGGGCCGGGAAGCAGAATCGGTGCCGGGATGCGACCGTCCAAGGGAAATTTCACCGCGTAGCGACTCGACGTCAGCACCAGTTGCCGGCCGAGCCGACGCGCCGGGTTGAAGACCAGAGGCCCCTGGAGGTTGGCCGTGAGGCCTCCCCCTTCGCCGCGGTTGAGGATCACGTAGACGAGTGCGGACCGCTCCTCGTCCAGTTCGAGCGCCGCCCGGTCTCCCGGCCGAAGCTCGATCCGGTAGTCGCTGACCGCCAAGGGAGGCGGGATCAGTCCAAAGGCCAACTCCGGCGCGGTCACGGACTGCAACCACGACAGGCCGGCCACGACCGGATCAGGCAGGTGGACGTACTGGCTGAACGAACGGAACCCGACCAGGCCGTCCGGAATTCGGATTACCTCCGACTCCGGCACGTGGACGAGCCCGAAGCGGGTCGTGACAATGTTCACTTCCTGTTACCTCCTTGAACGTCGGACAAAGCCTTCATCGACGGCTTCCCCGGAGAACCGGTGTCACCCGGCCCGCCGGAGCCGACAACGCGGCGGCGACGCTTCCCTCGGACAGTCCCCACCCCGGTCCGACGGCTCCCACCGCGGCCCCGACGCAGGTTTGACCGACCGTTATATCGTCCCGCCCGATCCATGGTGCTGAGCCCTTCAGGGCCGAAAACCCGGGCCGACTCCCTGTTAAGATGGCTGCGCCGGTAGGTCCGTTCGTAGCGGACGTGTCATCCCCGAGCCGCCCGAAGAACCGTCCCGACCGAATCGCCCCAAAAGCCGTGCCCTCTTGTACTCACGACCGAACCCGAAATGACGATTCCGCCCCGAAACGTCGCAAACAAAGTCAAGTCCGAGGCAAACGATGGCAAGAACCTGGCTCGACCGCTTCACCAAGAACTGGGCCGACCTCGACGAAGGGGAAACCGACTCGAAGCTCCACCCCGTGGCCCTATCGATCCCCCGTTCCGAAGCCGTGACCCGCGTCGCCGATGTTTTGAAACGCCTGGCACGTTGGCAAGTGAACTCAGCCGACCCCGCCGCCGGAACGATCGAGGCCGTCCACATCACGGTCCTCTGGAGGTTCCGCGACGACGTTCGCATCCGCTTCGAGCCCTCGGCGACCGGCGCGACGATGTTCGCCCACAGTCAGGCCCGACTCGGAGCCGCCGACTTCGGCAAGAACGCGCAGAACTTGCGGGAATTGACGGACGCCGTCCGGAAGGGCCTCGCGTAGATGATCACGGGAGCGAGGGTTTCACCCGGGGGCTTTCGAACCCGATTTCCGGGCTCGCGAAGATTGGCCCGGACCGGCGATGAAGGGCGGGCGATTTCGCGCCCTTTCGCGAGATCAATTCCTTCACCGAATAACGAGCGCGACGTTCCTGCCGAGCTTCTCCAATCGGCCTGGACACTTGACGGCTCTGCGCGACGCTCGCACTTCCGCCTGGAACGAAACGGCCTCGGAAAAATATCAGGAGCCTTGCCGACAACGACGATAAATCGGATCCATTCAAACCGTGATCGCTACACGCTCCGAGA
>JAYUFP010000912.1:0-3129 GCA_043738665.1 Isosphaeraceae bacterium | reverse complement strand
TCGTCCACTTCGGCAGGCCGTCAGTGCCGGGATTCTGGTTCGGGTAATTGCCGGCGGGGAATCGTTCCGCGGCGTCGAACGGGGTGACCCAGAGGTTCTTGGCCAGAAAGCCCGCGCGCTTCAGCAGCCAGGACTCAGGCGAGGCGAAGGGCAGGGTGGTCTCGCCGGGGCAAAGCCGGTACGCCACGGGGCGGCCCATGAAGTTCTTACGCTGGGGGTTGGCGATCCGCCAGTATCGCGCCGAGGCCGGATTGGTGTCGCGGCCGGCCGTTGATTCCTTCATGAGCGGCGTGACGTCGGCCGTGAAGCCGCTCCGGTAGGGGTTCTCGGGTCCGGCCGGAGTGCTTGTGATGTTGACTTCCTCGACGGTGTTTTCCTCGCCGTCGACGGCGAGGTCGAGCCTCGCATTGAAATAATGCTGATGATAAGGCGCGTTAAGTCCCGGGGAGACTTCCGTGCCGTGCTTCGCAGTTTCGCCGGGCTTCAACGCGGTCGTGTTCACGATCCCCGTGAGCTTGACTTCCATCTGGATCGAACCGTCCTGGTGGAAATACCAATAGAACCCATAGTCATAATTACCGACCGTCGCGATCATCGAGACGGCCAGCCGCCGTGACCTGCGGACCTCCGACTGGTTGGTGCGCCAGTCGGTATGTTTCCAGAGCATGCCGGCGTCTTCCTCGTGGACGCAGATCGCGTTCTTGATCGTGACGACCCGGCCTTTGCTGTCGGCCACGTGGCCGTCGAAGTAGCGGATCGTTCCCTGGCAGTCGCACCCCAGAACCAACGAATTGGCCATCGCGCCGACGCCGTACTCGCCGAGGTCGAACACGTTCTTGTGGTACGACGACGCTTTCGGGTCGGCATACGGGACGATCATCTCGGCGATCGAGGCGCGATAGAGCACGGGGCGTCCGTCATAGCTCACGGTATTGATGACGAGCCCCTCGCGGGGATTGAAGCCGACCCGCAACGACCACTTCTGCCAGGACAACTCATGCCCTTCCGCCTTGAAGCTCGGTCCGTCGGGCTGGGAGATTTCCACCGGCTTGAGGTCGGTTCGCGTCGTTTTGACGTATTCGCGGGCCCAGTTGCCGGGCCGGGAAGGAGTCGGGATCACGCCGTAGTCCTCCAACCGCACGACTTGCTTGCGGTTAAGGTCCACAACGACGACGATGTTTTCGACGGGATGGGCATAGCCGTTGTCGTTGGGTTCGGAACGCACCCAGCACAGGGCGCGGACCAGACGCTTGCCCTTGTCTTCGGGGGGCTCATTGCCGTAATGGCCCGCCGACCAGGCGTCGATCATCACGAGACCGAGATCCTCGATGCCGCGCTTCTTCATCGCCTCTCGGAAAATCGGCGATTTTCGGACAGCCTCCTCACACTCGCCGAACTCGTCCATCATGATCGGCGGCTGGACCCCTTCGGGGAGCGGCTCGAACCGCTTCACCGTGCCGCCGACCACGTCGACCACCGCCTCATATCCCCTGCCGGTTTCGGTGTCGAGTAAGACCAGGAGCGCTTCACGCGGAGACCCTTCCCCCTTTCGAGCATTTTTGACGACCTGCTTCGAGGGTTCATTGAGGCCGATGGACACGAACCGGACAGTTTCGCCGAGACGTCGCTCCCTGCGGACGGTCGCCGCGGCGCGTTCGATCTCGGCCGGCTCCAGCGGGTCGAGCGGGTGTCGCGACGGCATGTCGGTGGCGGGCCGGGCCGGCTTTTTCGGAGTCTCCGCGGGGCGGTTCGGGTCGGGAATCTGGGGAAAACCCGTCGAGCGGACCGCGAGGATCGTTCCCAAGAGAAGCAGTGTGCCGAACCCGATCAAGCCGGGTCGAAGTCTTGAGAAATTGTTCATGACGGCTGCTCCGCGGCGAGAGGGAGGCGGTTTGGAAGGAATCCGAATGGCGGACAAGAAGTGCGAGATGGCGTCTCGGCGGTCATGAAACTGCAACAGCAAACCTTACAACTGGCCACTCTTTTTGACTGCCTGGAAGACGTTCAGGTCTGGGTCAAGGATCGCGAAGGCCGTTATCGCTGGGTCAATCAGGCCTTCATGATCAACTTCGATCTTGATGAGAACCGAGGGCGGTTGTCGACGGGCTCGCGGGAAATCATCGGCAAATCCGATTACGACCTTTCGCCGTCTTTCCTCGCCGACCTGTTCCGGATGGACGACGAATACGTGCTGACCGGTCGGCCGATCGTCAACCGAGTGGAGCAGGTCGGCCAGCCGGACGGGCTCACGGTCTGGAACGTCACCAACAAGATTCCACTGGTGGACGACGGCGGTTCCGTCGTAGGCACCGCGGGGATCACGCGGCGGCTGGACGCGACCGGACAGGCGGCCGTACCGGGATCGGAGTTCGGTCCCGTCCTGGCGTACATGCGGGACCACTATCACGGGCCGATCGCGAACCGACAGCTCGCCAGGATCGCCCACATGTCCGTCCGCGCGTTCGAGCGCAAGTTTCATCACAGCTTTCACCTGACGCCACAGAAATATCTTCGCAAGTTACGATTGCGGATGGCGAGTCGGGCCTTGGTCTACACCTCGAAATCACTCTCGGACGTCGCCTGCGGGTGCGGCTTTTCCGATCAGAGTCATTTCACGCGCGTATTCCACGAACACTTCGGTCGGACTCCCCGGGAATATCGCGAGCATTACCGGAAAAAGGAAGGCGATGCCGCTCTCGTTCCAAAACCTGACGCCGACGAGCAAGAGCCTTCCGGAGGTTCGCCGTTATAGTCCAGCCGTCTTGAATCGTGAAGCGACCGCCGCCCGCGCACTTCCGGAGTCATCCCGCATGACCGCCAAACGTCTCGCCGCGATTCCGGCGATCTTGCTCGCCGCGACCATCGGCTCGGCGGCCGACGACCAGGGCGCCGACGGGTTCGTGCCGCTGTTCAACGGCAAGGATCTGTCCGGCTGGAAGGTCCCCGAGGGCGACGGCGGACATTGGAAGGTCGTCGACGGGGCGATCGATTACGACGCCGGCAGCGAGGCCAAGGGCGACAAGAATCTCTGGAGCGACCGCGAGTACGGCGATTTCGTCTTGCGGCTCGACTGGAGGCTCAAAGAAGCGCCTTTCATCAACAAAGGCATTCCTTACATCCTGCCCGACG
>JAYUFP010000911.1:0-3132 GCA_043738665.1 Isosphaeraceae bacterium | reverse complement strand
AAGTTGTTCCAATGCCACCCCCCCTCTTCGCAAGGGGAGGAAAAAAAGGGCGCAACGGATCGGGGAGGAACTCAGAACATCGTCAACACCAACTTTTCACCGGCCCGGGCTCGCACTCCCGAAGGCGTCGAAATCACGAGAATGAAACGGCCGTGATGAGGTCGCGGTCTCCGCTTGTCGAGAATCGACTCCCGGACTATCCTACGCCGCCACGAAACGCCCCGAGCGACCTCGAATCACCCACGGAGTCGACCCAAGGATGGGAGTCACCTCCAGGAATCTGATCGCGGCGATCCTATCGCTCGTCATGACTCCGCATGCAAGGGCGGACGACTTGCCCCCGTTGCCGACCGAAATCAAACCAAAGCCGACGAACAGCGGTCAAAAGCAAGCTGTCAAACCATCGATTTCCGCTTCAAAGGCGACGAAGCGGAACCCCACCGAGAGACAGTTGCCGGTCGAAGAGAGCGAAACCGATCAAAAAGGAGAGGATGATTTCCCGCCCTCAACAGGGACCAAGGCATCCTTAACAGATGCGGGTCCGCTGAATGCCGAGTCCCCGAGTCCCGAGCAGGTGAAGTCACTTCGGATGGAGACAGCGGAACGGCTGGCAAAGCTCCCCAAGAAAGACGACAAGGATTCCACGGCGGCGATTAGGGCGCTCCGCGAACTCGTTGAGGAACGACTGAACTGGCTCGACGACTGGGAGAAGGCCGTCAAAGATCGGACCGCGGCCGAGAATCCGGAGCAAACTCCGGAAAAGTCAGCCGCCGAATGGAAGGCCGACCTTGAACGGATCACGTCGAGCCTGAGCCAGACGGCCAAAGACCCCGATTCGCTGTTGCCGAAGTCCTTTCGCAAGCTCTCTGCCGAGGTTTCCGACGCCATCCGTGACGAGATGAAGCAGACGATCGACTCGGCGCAGAACGAGCTCAAAGAATGGTCGTCCAAACGGGAGCAGGCCCGAGCGAATCCCTCGCGCAAGGACGGCGGCGACCTCGCGACGTTGCGTTCGACGCGCGACCAGACGTTTCGCCGCGTTTCGGGTCTCAAGGCGCGCGGGCTGGAACGGGAAGCCGCCGTGAACCAGGCGAAAAACCCCGAAGCCCGCGATCTGGCCCGAGAGAAACTTTTGAACTTCCAGTGGGAATCGCGCGTCGAGAACGAGCGATTACGCGGTCAGGAGGCGAGACTGGCTCTGGAGACCAAGCGGGCCGATCTGGCGGCACTGAACCTCCAGCGGATCGACGCCCACGTCTTGCTCAGCCAGAAAACTCTGGACCGGATGAAAGTTCGCTATGGCAGTCTGGCGGCGCGGCAAGAGCGAGAGCTACAGACCGCCGCGGTCAAGGAAAAGTCGATCGCCAAGAACTCCGACGACCCCCTTGAGCGCTACAGGGCGAAGCGTACCAGCGAGCTCCTGGAACTCGAAGCCAAGGTGTTGAAGAGCGAGAGTGCCCTCTCGATCGACCCGTCACCGTCCCTCGAAGAACAGAAGGCCAAGACGAGTCACGCCGAGACGGACTTCGTGAACGTCAAGAAGCTCCTCGAAGACGGCAAGGTCAGCCACCTCGATGCGCTCCGCTTGAACAACGACTTTCGCCGGATCGGGACCGAACGCGCGACGATCGTCCGCAACGAACTGGCGATCGCCTCGAACCGCTTGACCCTCGCGGAGAACGTACTGAGCGGCGTCGAACTCGACCTGATCAACGACGCCCGCGACGACCGTTATGAACTCGACAGCCTTGTTCAGACCCTTCCTCGCTCGCTCCATCCTCGCGCGAACGTGATTTTCGACGAGATCGAGTTGAAACACACCGCCTTCCTGGTCCGGGAGCGCGACGCGCTTCAAAAGCTCGCCGACCGCGCCGAACAAACCCACGACCAGATCCTCAAGCGAATCGACATCATCGACGATCACTTCGGGTTTATCCGCACGCATATGTTCTGGGTGCGAGACGAGGAGCCGGTCGGGCCGCAGACGCTGACGCAGGCGCGGCGCGAGGGCCGGCAGCTCGGTCGCGCGGGTGTCGAAATCGCGGGGCTCGCTTTGGACCCAAAAAGCTGGGGCCGGGTCTCGCCCGAGTTCATGGTAGCCGCGTTCGGCCTGGTGGTCTTCCCCTGGCCGTTCCACCGCGCCCGCAAGGCGCTGCGTTCGCTTGCCGGCGGCCGACCCGCCGCCCCTTCTCCCAAGATTTGACCGAGGCGAGCACACCCATGCGAACTCTCAAGCGAATCGTGATCGCCATCGGCCTTTCCTCGCTCTGGCCTGCGTATTTCGGCCTGGGCGCGTATGCGGCGAGGCAGGCCCCATGGCCCCGGAGCGTCGCCTTCCCGGTGTCGATGGCCCTGCTGATGCTCACGCTGGCGACCCTTGCCGGGAGCCTGGTCCGTCGGGTTTTCGGGCCGCGCGGTCCCGCCGAAGAGATTCTCGGCATGCCGAAGGAAGTCACTCGTCAGGCCAGGCGGGCCGGGATTGCCCTCATCGTCGCGCAGTTCGTGCTACTCATGCCGGGTTGGATGATCCACCAGGGGTTCATCGCGCCCGAAGGCCGACCGATCGCCGCGCCGACGATTTTCCGGATTTTGACCCTCCTCTTCGAGTTGACGGTTCTGGCTGTTTCCTTCTGGGTACTCAGGCGGAATTCCGCACTGATCCGCTGGGTTTCTGCCCCGACCTCTCAGTGCGGATGGATCGGCCGGCACGCGAGGGTGCTTGCGGCGGCTCT
The DNA here is from genome assembly GCA_043738665.1 of Isosphaeraceae bacterium. GTDB lineage: Bacteria > Planctomycetota > Planctomycetia > Isosphaerales > Isosphaeraceae > JAYUFP01. Next base: position 400 of record JAYUFP010000911.1, on the reverse strand, counting down.
GCTCGCCGGCGTGCTCGGCGTGATCGTGCTCGACGCGAGAGGCTATAGCTTCTCATCGCGAAAGCTGGCCACGGGGGCGACCGGGTCTCTGGTTGCCTTGTTCGTCTGTTGGGGGTTGCACCGCGTGTTGATCCGCACGATCGACCGGCACGCCTGGCGCTGGATGATGCTGGGGCGGATGCTAAGGCGTCGGGGCGAAGTCGACAGTCTGGGGCTTCCCGAAGACCTCGTGGGAAGGCTCCGCACGCTCAGCGTCTGGGTGTCCGGGGGGGTCGGCCTAATCCTCATGTCGTGGGTCTGGGACGTCGACCTCGCCTTCTTCAAGTTTATCAGCGAGCAGTCGCTCTGGCCGGTGGACAAGGACGTCTCGGTCACGATCGGCGAGCTGACGAGGGCGGTC
>JAYUFP010000910.1:0-3133 GCA_043738665.1 Isosphaeraceae bacterium | reverse complement strand
ACAAAGGCCGGGCAAATCCAACTTTTCACCAGCCCGGGCTCGCACTCCCGAAGGCGTCGAAATCACGAGAATTAAACGGCCGTGTTCCATCGGCCATTGGTCATTGACCATCACGGGGGTCAACCGCCCAGAATCCCGGAAGCGCGATGATCGATTACCGATGTCCATTGGCCGACGAAACCAGCTAAATCGTCCATCGGCCATTGGTCATTGACCATCACGGGGGTCAACCGCCTGGAACACCGGAAGAGCCGTTCCGAAATCTCGATGGGACCGGGGTCTTTCTCGGCACTGGAGATTCTCGAGCTCTCTGTGGCTTGACGTAAATTCCCCCCGTGGACGGGTTATCGGCTTTTGTCGATGTATTGTTGAATAGCGGTTGATCAAGGAGAGACGGAGGGTCAGACAAAGCGTGAACTCGGCGCTGGACGTCAAGAGTCGCTCGCTTACTAAAGCGAACCCGATGGCACTCTGGACAAACGAAGATAAGTTCGGCGAATTTGCGGAATTTTCTCACTAGGTAAAACGATCTCCGGATACTAAGATCATGTACTCCCTTGATTGACGCCTTTTTGAAACGTCGGTTGACCCAAGCAACCGTCTCCGGTCTTATCGAAACAGTACTATTCACGCAAATTTTTATGAAGCCCGATGCCGGTCGCTACTTTTAGGGACGTCGCTGCGATGAAAGAATTCGTCGTAAGTTCGGTCGATTGCCATCATGTGGTTTTGCCGCGATCAGTTCATATCGCTCTTCCAAGCATGCAAGCAGACAAGCTACAAAGGCAATCGCGACGTCAGGCGCACTCCGTCCTAGTCATCGCGGTCATCTTGATCTGTGTCTTGCAATCGGAACGAGAACGTCGGCGCGCGCAGTTCCTCGAATGGGCGAGCGTGACCGGAAAGAATGCGGAACTGTCGCGGAAGAACGCGTTCCACTTCGAGGCGATTGCGTCGTGGGAGGGAAGTCACCCGATCAACAAGCGGCTGGCCGAAAGGCACCGTCAATGGGTCGTGTTCTACGACTGTGCTCGCGAGCGGTGGGAACGCTCAGCGGGCCGGCTCTGGCCGTCAGATTCGCCCGAAGAGTCCGCGCCGAATCCGATTCCGCCGGGCATCCTCCAATCCGAGTTTCCCGACGTTCCGTTCAGCGAGCCGTTTCCCCCGTGAGCGGGGCGGAAAGTGACCAGGGTGTACGGCACCTTTCGACCCCGACATCCTCGGGGGCCGGCCACGATACGTCCGCGCGGCTCGCATCGTTTGTTGTCTTCGCGTGCGCCGACGGATTGCGGCTTCTTCCGCTCCAGGGCCGGGATCCGCGCGAACGGGCTCCGCGGCGGCTGGGCGCGGCGCGGGTTTCCCGACCCCCCGGCGCAAGAAGCCGGAATCCGTCGGCGCACCCTTTGTCTTTGATCGTCGGATCTTTTCGATTGACGTGGCGTTGCGAAAAGAATCTGATTCTAGGGGACGATCGCCATTGAGCTTCCGAGTCGATGACGACGGTGTGGGCTTCGCCGAGGGCTCAAGCGGACCGCCGGGAAGGCGTCACCGATGGGAAGCGGCCACGAGGAAAATCCGTCGAAGAGTCGGGGGGCGCTCGCCTCGACGTTCGCGCCGCGGCAGTCGGAATCAACCGCGGTTCCTCCCGACGTCTTCGCTTTCCTGAAAGCTCACCCCGAGGCTACGGCCGCCGAGCGCCTCGCCGCCCTGCTCGTCGATCAGAGGCGGCGGTGGGAGTCGGAGATTGGCATTCCGGCGGAGGACTATTTCGCCGAAGCGCCGGAAGTCGGCCGCGATCCCGACATGCGCTCGGCCTTGGTTCACGGCGAGCTCTCGGCGCGTCGCGAGCGCGGCGAAGTCCTCGATCTCGACGCGTTCGCGGCCAGGTTTCCCGAGTTCCGCGACGAGCTTCTTGGCCAGATCAGTCCGGGAGACGTCGCGCGACTCGCCGAGACCCGCGACCTCCACCTCGACAACAAGGGAGCCGTCGATGGTGACGGTCGGACCCTCGCCGGCAGCGCCAGTTTCGATCAGGTGGAGTTCCAGACCCAGGTCGACGGTACGCGCGTCGCCGGTTCGCAGGACGTTCCCGGCCTCAACGCGTTGGGGAGCGGAGAACTCGGGTTCTCGGTCGACGAAAACCCCGATACCCGACACCACGAGCCGTCTCAACCGGACGACCCCACCCTCGACCTCTCGCGGAGCGTTCGCTTCGCGCTCCAGCGGCCGCTGGGCAAAGGGGGCATGGGGATCGTTTACCAGGCGTACGACCGCGACCGGGGGGAACTCGTGGCGCTGAAGACCATGAGGCGGATCGAGCCGATCGCGTTGTACCGATTCAAGAACGAGTTCCGAACCCTCGCCGACCTCTCGCACCCCAACCTGGTCAACCTCTACGAGCTGATCGCGGTCGGCGACCTGTTGTTCTTCACGATGGAGTTGGTCCGAGGGGATGACTTTATCCGCCACGTCCAGGGAGTGAAACGCGCGCCTGCCGAGAATCCGGCAACGCAGGCGTTTCGCCCCGATCAGGCTTCGAGGCTCCGGAGCGCCTTGAGGCAACTTGCGTTGGGGCTGATCGCCCTCCACGACGCGGGGAAGCTGCACAGGGACGTCAAGCCGACCAACGTCCTGGTCACCAGGCAAGGACGGGTCGTGCTTCTGGATTTCGGGGTCTCAGTCAACCTCCGCCCCAACGCTCTGGACTCTCGAGGCGAGGACAGGGTGGCCGGGACGATCGGCTACATGGCCCCGGAGTTGTTTTCAGGCTTGCCGTTGACGCCGGCGAGCGACTGGTACAGTGTCGGCGTGATGCTTTACTTCCCGCTCACGGCCCGTCTGCCGTTCGGCGACGCGACCGACGAGGCGTTCGCAAAAGCGGATCGCGAACCGCCTCCCCCGCCGCGGGCCGTCCGGGGCGGCGTTCCCGAAGACCTCAGCGCGTTGTGTACGATCCTGCTCTCCGACGAGCCCGCTCGAAGGCCGGACGGTCGGACGATCCTGGCCTGGCTCGATCAGGAGGCCGTCCCTGAGTGTGATCTCCCCGTCGCGCCGACCGCCGTCGAGGGGCGTCCCCCGTCCTGGCCGCTGGTCGGGCGCGAACGGCATCGAGCGGCGATGGAAGGGGCGTTCG
>JAYUFP010000909.1:0-9503 GCA_043738665.1 Isosphaeraceae bacterium | reverse complement strand
CGTCAATCCCAACAACGCCGCGGGGGCCTTCGGCGCCACGGGACTGTCCGACATCCCCGTGCCCGGAGACTACGACGGGATCGGGCAGACGGAGATGGCGATCTTCCGGCCCTCGACGGCGCAGTGGTTCGTCTTTAACCCGGTGACCGGCAAGGCTCACCAGATCGTCAATCCCAACAACTCCGCCGGGGCCTTCGGCGCCACTTACCTCTTCGACCTCCCAGTCGCGACCTCGATCGCCAGCCTGGTCAAGCTGGGACGAGTGGGCTTCGGTTGAGGTAGGAATCATGCGTTCAGATTCGCGATGCTCTCCCCGATGAGTAAAAAGAGCAAATCATCGGCGACAATCCTTTTCCCCGCCGTGTCGCCTTCATCCCCCCCGACGGCGGCGGACACTTCCACCCCTCGGGGCTTCCCGTCGAGATGCCGATCACGATGCAAGGCAGGTTCGAGGGCGTTTCCGTTCCGGTCGAGCCTGGGGGGAGGCGCTGCTCCTCGGCGTCCGCCACGAAAGGCGGGCGACGCGGACGCGGCTTTTGGCGGTGTTCAGCACTTTCTCGACGAGGACGTCGCGGGCCGACTTCCTCTCGGCGATCTGGTGGCGGTCGGGTTTCGGGAAGAAATCGATCTTCCTTGGGTTCCAGCGAGAAGCGATCGCTCACGCCGACATTCCTTACTTGCGCATCAAATTCAAGGCCTGCCCCTCGCAGGTGAACTGGCTCCTCGCCGGTAAAACCCGATCGGAGAAGACCGCCTGGTCCATCAGGGCGAACTCCAGAAGGCTGCCGGCGAACTCGTGGCGGAAGGTCGGCGGGGAAGGGACGGAAAGCCGAGTAAGTCGTGATTACCGCTCTTGCCCGGAGCGGCCATCTTGAAGACCAAGGTAGGTCAGTTTTACGCGCTCAGGGTAGGTCAGATTTACGCGCTCATTTCCATGTGGCACGTTCCGGGTCTCGGTCCGCATGGAAGAGTCAGTGGTCTCGACGTGTCCAAAGTCCGACACGACAGGTGACCTTGTGAAAGTTCCGTGAATTCGAGTATCTCAACCCCGACAATCTTCCTATTGTGGTGCCGGGCGTTTGGGATCCTCGATCGGCAGAGACCGCGGGAGATTCGGAAAATGGCGTCGGAAGGACGGACCAGGCATCCCCTGCGTGGATTGCTCGTGTCGCAGGCACTCGGGGCGTTTAACGACAACGCCTGGAAGCAGGTCGTCATCCTGCTCGCGTTCTCCGCGACGGCGAGCGCCTCCGAGAAGCAACGGTTCGCCTCGCTGGCGCAGGTCGTCTTGATGGTCCCGCTGATGCTCTTCTCGCTCCCCGCGGGCGTTTTGGCCGACAGGGTCAGCAAGCGCTCGGTGATCCTGGCGATGAAGGTTCTGGAGCTGACGCTGATGCTCGCCGGGGCGCTCGCCCTCTACCATCACCCCGTCGGGGGCATCCCGGCGCTGTTCGTTTTGGGGCTCCTGGGCGTACAGGCGTCGCTTTTCAGCCCCGCGAAGTATGGCATCCTTCCCGAGATCCTGCCGCACGAGAAACTCTCCGCAGGCAACGGATTGTTGGAGATGTGTACTAATCTCGCGATCATCGCCGGCGTGGTCGGCGGCGGCGTGATCGTGGCCTGGACGAAGGGGAGCCCCTGGGCCGCCGGCGTGATCCTCGCCGCGATCTCGGCGGTGGGATTAGTCGCCGCGTTGAACGTGCCGCACGTCCCCGTCGCGCGTTCCGACGGCGGGCTCGCCCGCACGGTGAAAATCGCCCGGGAGGCCGTCCGTGACGACCGGATCCTCCGCCTGGCGATCCTCGGCCAGATCTTCGTCTGGTCGATCGCGAGCCTGGTCCCTCCGCCAGTCCTGACGTACGCCTCCGACACCTTGAAACTCTCCGAGTCCTTCACCGGCCTCCCCCTGGCCGCGCTCGGGATCGGGATCGGGATCGGCAGCGTCCTGGCGGGCAAGCTGTCGGCCTCGAAGGTGGAATACGGCCTCCTTCCCATGGGGGCATTGGGGCTGACGTTTTCCACGCTTGCGTTCGCGTTGATCGGTCCCGGAGTCTTCGGCACGGTCATCGTGATGGGCCTTATCGGGGTCGCCAGCGGATTGCTGTTCGTTCCGCTCAACGCATTGATCCAGTGGCGCGCTCCCCACGACCGCCGAGGGTCGGTGATCGCCTTCGCGAACGTCCTGGTGTTCGGCGGGATGTTCGTCGGGTCGCTCGCGGCGATGGGACTCGCCGCGGCGGGGGTCTCGGCCCGGCAGACCTTTCTCATCGCCTCGATCGTGCTCGCGGGGGGAACCCTCTGGGCCTTGCGACTGGTCCCCGACGCATTCCTGCGGTTCGCCCTGGTCCTCCTGGCGAACACGCTGTATCGGCTGCGGGTGCTGGGACGCGCGAACGTCCCGGCGGAAGGCGGAGCACTCCTCACGCCGAACCATGTCTCGTTCGCCGACGCCCTCTTCGTGATCGCCTCGATCGACCGGCCGATCTGCTTCGTCGTCTATGCCGATTATTTCGACCGCCCCCTGATCGGCCCGTTCTTGAGGGCGATGAAAGCCATCCCGATCTCCGGCACGGGCGGGCCGAAGATGATCCTGCAAGCGTTCCGCGAGGCGGGCAAACGGCTCGACGAAGGGTCACTCGTTTGCATCTTCCCCGAAGGGCAGATCACCCGCACCGGCCTCACTCAGCCGTTCCAGCGAGGCCTGGAACGGATCGTGAAAGGCCGCGACGTGCCGATCATCCCGGTGCATATCGACCGGGCCGCGTCGAGCATTTTCAGCCCGATGTACGCGAAATGGCTTCCCACACGCATCCCCCTGCCGATCACCGTCTCGTTCGGCCCCCCGTTGCCGAGCACGACTTCGATCAACCAGCTCCGCCGCGCGGTGACTGAGCTCGACCGCGAGGCCTGGACCCACCGAAAGGCCGACCGCAGGCCTCTCCATCATGACTTCATCCGTCAGGCACGACGGCACCCTTTCAAGCTCGCGATGGCCGACATGCTCCGCCCGAAAGTTTCCTGGATCGGCGCTCTCACCGGCGCGATCGCTTTGGGACGCGCCTTGAAGCCGAAATGGGACGGGCAAAAGCATGTCGGTGTCCTGCTGCCGACCGGGGTCGCCGCGGCGCTCGTGAACCTGGCGGCGACGATGTCCGGCCGCGCGGCGGTGAACCTCAATTTCACCGCGGGCCGCGCCGCGATGGGCTCGGCCGCGTCTCAGGCTGGGTTGAAGACCGTCGTCACCAGTCGCGCTTTCTTGGAGAAAGCGAAGCTCGAATTGCCCGAAGGCGTCGAGCCGATCTGGGTTGAGGAGGTCCGTGACGGGATCTCCAAGACCGACCGCGCCGTCGCGACGGCATTGGCCTGGCTCGCCCCGATCCGCTTGATCGAGAAGGCCCTGGGCGCTTCACGGAAGCCGAACGTCGATGACACAGCCACGATCATCTTCAGCAGCGGCAGCACGGGCGATCCGAAAGGCGTGGTGTTGACACATGTGAACATCGCGTCGAATGTCGAGGCGATCGCCCAGGTCTTCCGGACCCAGCCCGAGGACCGGGTTCTCGACATCCTGCCGATGTTCCACTCGTTCGGATATCTGATCTTCTGGCTATCGACGGGGCGAGGCCTCGCGTTGATCTGTCACGGCAACCCGCTCGAAACGGGGGCGGTGGGCAACCTCTTCCAGAAATACAGCGCGACGATTCTGCTGGCGACGCCGACGTTCCTGCAACTTTACCTCCGCCGCTGTTCCCCGGCGACGTTCGGATCGCTGAGACTGGTGGTGGCGGGGGCGGAGAAGCTCTCGGACACCCTGGCAAAAGCCTTCGAGGACAGCTTCGGCATCCGGCCGCTCGAAGGCTACGGGATGACGGAGTGCTCGCCGGTGGTCGCCGTGAGTACACTCGACTTCCGTGCCCCCGGGTTCTTCCAACCGGGCTCGCGGCGGGGGTTCATCGGCCAGCCGCTGCCGGGCGTTTCGGTGCGGATCGTCGACCCGGAAAGCGGTGAGACGCTCGGGCCGAACGTCGATGGGATGATCGAGGTCAAGGGGCCGAGCGTCATGAAGGGCTATCTCGGTCGTGACGATCTCACGGAGGCCGCGATCAAGGACGGCTGGTATACTTCGGGCGACATCGGGATGGTCGACGACGACGGCTTCCTCAAGATCACGGGGAGGCTTTCAAGGTTCTCGAAAATCGGCGGCGAGATGGTCCCTCACGGCCGGGTGGAGGAGGCGCTTCACGAGGCGATCGGCGCGGCGGAAGTGGTCTTCGCGGTGACGGCCGTCGGCGACGCCCGCGGCGGGGAACGGCTTGCCGTCCTCTACGCCGTGGAGGAAGACAAGGCGATGAACGCCCTCGAAGGCCTGCCCGGCCTCGGCCTGCCGAACCTGTTCATCCCCCGCCGCGACCAGTTCGTGAAGGTGGATGCGATCCCGGTCCTTGGCACGGGAAAGCTCGACCTCCGCGCCGTGAAGCGCGTGGCGGAGGAACGGCTCTCGGCCCGTAAAGAAGAGGCGGCAGCCTTGATGTCGTGAATGCGGCAAGAAATCGATATTCACTCGCTCCCACGCTCTGCGTGGGAATGCGGTCCCCGACGCTCTGCGTCGTCTGCTGTCACAAAATGCGGACGTGGAGCGTCCAAGTCGGCATTCCCGCGGAGGACCGCGGGAACGAGTAAGACGGCGGGCCTCACAGGGAAAGGCTGGGTGAAATGATGTCGACCGGGAACGGCGGGAGCTCTCCACGCGGAAAGGTGCCGTTATGGCTGAAGCTGGGCTATTCCGCGTTTGTAGCCGTGCTCGTTCCGTGTTACTGGGTGACGTACTCGCCCTGGAACTTCCTGTTTTTCCGCGACGCCGCCTTGTTGATCACGCTGGTGGCGGTCTGGACGGAGAGTCCGCTGCCGGCGAGCGTCGCGGCGGTCGGGATCACCTCGGCACAGGTCGTCTGGGTGATCGACTTTTGCATCGGTGGGCGGATCGGTCTCGCCGGGTACATGTTCGATCCGAAGCCGCCGCTATAGCTCCGTGCGCTTTCGTCCTTCCACGGCTGGCCGCCGTTTTTTCTGGTCTGGCTCGTCTGGCGGCTGGGATACGACCGGCGGGCGCTTGCGGCACAAGCCGTACTGACATGGGTACTCGTGCCGGTCGCCTACAATTTCGGGCCTCCGCCCCCCGCTCCCGCCGATCATTCCAATACGGCGGTGAACATTAATGATGTTTACGAACCCAGCTTTGACTATTCGCAAACGTGGATGCCGCCGAATTTGTGGGTCGCCATGATAATGGTCGTGCCGCCTCTGGTCCTTTACCTGCCCACGCATTTCGTCCTGAGAAGGCATTTCCCCGCGCGGACTTCGACCCTCAGCGCCGGAAAGGGGCCGCCGGAGTGACGCACGACGGGCAGGCGATTCGGCTCGGAGGGGCGATCTCCAGGACGAACGTCGGCTGGCCGCAATTCGGGCAGGCGACGGCCTCTAGCGCCTCGGCCATGGGATCCCAGACCATCTCCAATTTCGCCGTGAGCGACTTCGGCCCGGTGACGGTCGCCTCCATCCACAGCTTCGGCTGGTGAACGATCAAGAAATTGTTGAGACGGAGATGAACACGTAAGCCTGCCTTCTGGCGGAGCTCGCCGATCCGGATTTGTTCCTCGCGGTCAAGCGCCTCGCGACGCGCCGCCACGGGGGCGAGGTCGTTGCCTCGGGTCTTGGCACGCTCGGCCTGTTCGGACGTCTCGGCGCGGAGGTCGGCGTAGTAGCGGGCCATTCGAGCGACCTGTTTTTCGACCCGCTCGGTCAGCTCGCGGCCACGGGTGTTTGCCAGGGCCGACACCGTTCGGACGACCCGGTCGCGCGCGGACCGATACCCTTTCGCCAGGCCGCCGTGCCGCGCTTCGGGCAAAGGCGTCCACGGGGCCTCCGCGAGCCTCGCGTGGTCGAGCAGCTTCTCGAACTGCCGGACCTGTCGCCCATAGTGGAGGTCGATGGCGACGGGCAGGATGTCCTGTTCCTTCTGGTCGCTGACGAACGTTGCCTCGAACCAGAAGACGGCCTGGGGGAAGTGCATGACTCGCGTGCGCCCGAGCTTCAGCTCCAGCCCCGGCGCAAGTTTCAACGCGCGGCCGACAAGCGACGCGAGCCCCGGCGGCGAAGGGTTCAGCCCGACGAAGTGGAGCGAGGCCGAACGCCCCCGCGAGACCGCGTCGGCCAGCAGACGGTCGACCAGCGGGGTGCCGAAACTGGCGAGCTGGGCGCCGGGGTGCTCGGGGATCGCCTCGGGGTCGAAGGCGACGCGGACCATCTCGGTCTCGTCGTGGTCGGGGAGGATCAGGTCGTAGACCTGCGGCTCGACCTCCTCCCAGAGGCCTCCCACCACTTCGGCGTAGTCACGTAAGAAGGTTTCCAGCGGCGACTCGGGCTCGGCCGGGGGTCGGGCGTCGGCGCTCATCGGGTCAACCTTCCGGGGCAAATCGGTTGCCGAAGAGGCGGTCGTCGTGGGTCCGCGACCGGATGTATTCCTGCTTGGCCTCCAGGAGCCGTTCGCCAAGAACGTCGATCCGGTGGGCGAAGTCGTCGTTGTCGGTCGACTCGGCCCAGAGGTCGGCGACGACATCCTGGAACTCGCGCTCGTCGTCGAGGTTGCCGAGGATCATGTCGACTTCGCCGATCACGAGCTCAAACATGTTCAATTTGACTTCGAGGAGGTGGAGCACCGACGCCTCAAGGGTTCCCGCGGCGACGAGGTTGAAGACGTGGACGTCCCGAGTCTGGCCGATCCGGCTGAGGCGGCCGATGCGTTGCTCGATCTTCATGGGGTTCCAGGGGAGGTCGAAGTTGCAGACCGCCTGGGCGAACTGGAGGTTCCGCCCTTCGCTGCCGGCCTCGGTGCAGAGCAAGAGCCGTGCCGGGCCGCGGAAGCGCTCGATCGCCGCTTCCTTCTCCAGGCGGGACAGCCCTCCGTGAAACACCGCGACGTCGTGGCCGGCTTCCCGCAGGCGCTTTCGGAGCATCTCCTGGGTCGCCAGGAACTGGGTGAAGATGACCATCTTGTCGGGGAATTCCGTGACGATCTCCAGCAGGCGGTCAACCTTGGTGCTCTCGCCTTGTGCGTCGGCGCGATCGGCCAGGCTGGAGAACTGCGCGCGGTCGGCCGCCGTGAGCTTGGCGTTCTCGGAAATCTTGCGGAGCGTCCCGGCCGCCGCGGGGCTCGAACTTCCCAGGGCCATCTGCAAGGAAAGCATCGCCATCCGCGCGAGCGGACCCGTTTCCTTGGTTTTGTCCTTATCCTTGGCGGAGCGGAGCCTTGCCCGGACGATCGCGGTGACGTCGCGGTACAGCTCGCGCTCGACGGGAGAGGGCGAGACGAGCTCGGTCTTCGCCCAGCGCCTGGTGAACTGAAGGCCCACGGTACTGCGGCGGTTGCGGACCATCACCTCGGCGAGGAGGTTGTGCAGCTCGTCGACGTTCCGCGGCGTCAGCTTGTCGCGACGGTCGACGAAATGGCTCTGAAACCGCTTGGCCGTGCTTAACAGGCCCGGTTCGAGCAGGGTGACGAGGTTGAACAGCTCCTCCAGGTTGTTCTGCACCGGGGTCGCCGTCAGGAGCAGGATGAACTGCTTGCGCAAACCCCCGGCGAACTTCCAGGCCTGGGTGGTCCGGTTCCGGAGGTGGTGGGCCTCATCGACGATCACCATGTCCCAGTTCCGCGCCAGGATCGCCGTGCGATGGGGGTCGCGTTTGGCGGTGTGGATCGAGGCGATGATGCGGTCGAACGACGTCCAGGCTTCGGTCCCCTTGTCGCGGAAGGCCGGGTCGTCGTGGCTGATCAGCTCGATCGAGAACTTCCGGCGCATCTCGCCTTGCCACTGCTCGATCAAGGAAGGCGGCACGAGCACCAGGACGGAGCGCACCAACCCTCGCATCGCCAGCTCGGACAGGATCAGGCCCGCCTCGATCGTCTTGCCGAGCCCGACCTCGTCGCAAAGCAAGGCGCGGCCGCGGAACCGGCGGAGGACCGTTTGCGCTGTGCGGGTCTGATACTCCAGCGGCTCGATGTCGCGGACCAAAGGCAAGGCGATCAGACGGTCGAACCCGGCGTGAAGCGCCAGCCGCGAGGCCCTTAGCGCGAGGTCGAATTCCTTGAGGTCGCTCGCCCATTCCGAGCCGCCCCGGACGACCGTCGCGTCGTTGGGATCGAGGGTCACGCGGACCCCTTGCTCGGTGGTCAGTTCCCCACCTTCGGCCGCCGAGCCCGGTTCGACGACCAGCTTGAACCGCCCTGGCGACTGGTACTCCAGCCAGGTCGTCGCGTCGAGCGTGGGAAGTACGCGGCGCAGTCCGGGGACGATCAACCCATGCCCTTCCGCCGCACCCGACAGATCCAGAAGGTTCCCGTCCAGGTCTTCCAAAGAGTCGATCGCGAACCCCGACGGACCAAGAACTCCCGGCAACAACAGCCGATCACCCGTCGTGGCGGCATGAACTTCGAACCGATCTCCCGGCGCTAAAAAGGTGTCAGATACCGTTGGTTGCCTCCTTTCGGGGTCGTCCGCGGGGTCGGAAGGTGGATTCGAGGCCGAGGCGCCTGGCGATGGCGTCGCTCCACTCGGAAGTGCCGAAGGGTTGGCAGCGGTTGATGCAGCGGAGCACGGCCTCGGTCTCGGCGAGGTTCATGGCGGCGTTGACGCGCTTGACCCAGTCGGCGGGGCGGGCGATGGGCCAGGGACTGAGCGCCGGGAAGGGGGTGTCGTCCTTCGCGGCGGAGTCTCGCCGCAGGCTCCCCCAGCGCCAGTCTTCGGCGCGCTTCACCAGCCCGGCGCGGACGGCATTTCGTTCGACGTAACGGCAGACGGTGTAGAGGTGGGCGTCGTCCTGCACGGGGAACGACTTGAATCGGCCTTGATAAACGTGTCCGGAGCCCGCCGACTGATGATACGCATGGTGGCGCTGGGTGTGGGTCAACGAGAGCCAGCGCATGAACTGGGAGAGGCCGCCGTCGTCGGTAGGCCTGAGCACCAGGTGGAAATGGTTGGGCATGACGCAGAACGCGAAGAGCCGGACCGGGAACCGTGCCACGGCCTCGGCCAGGACTTTGACGAAGGCGTCATAGTCCTCCGCGTCTTCGAACAGCGTCGCGCCGGCGTTGGCGCGGTTCAGTGCGTGATAGGTGAGGCCCCCTTCGGAGGCGCGCAGTGTGCGTCCCATGACACGACGTTACCGGACCGGTGCCGCGTTGTCAAGAACGGTGTCAGACACCGTTTTTCCATCTTGTCACCTTTTTCCATCTCGTCAATATTTGGTTCATATCTTCATGACTGATGACCAAACGTACTGAATTTGGATGTAAGGTTGCCCATAATCCCCAATTTCTTCAATGAATAGGGATGTCCCCTTCGCATTTTTCAATCGGCACCTCGACCCGGCGACCCGGCACAAGACACTCTGCCAGAAACTGACGGGGCATTTCGCTTACTACGGGATCACACGCAACTCGGTTGCGC
>JAYUFP010000908.1:0-3142 GCA_043738665.1 Isosphaeraceae bacterium | reverse complement strand
CAATCGCTTCACCCTGTCACTCCTGAAGCGGCATCCCGCCCGACTGAGCCTGGCGATGAAACGCCGCGGTTGTGGGTGGGACGAAAACTTCTTGCTGGAAGTCGTTACTGGATCAACATGTTAGTGTGCGCTGGCCCTGGTCACGACGAGGCACGGCTTTCGCTCTCGACAACATCGCAGTGCGTCCGCCGCCGACCCCGTCGCGTGGCAAACATGCCCCGCGAGTTCAACGACCTGTCGGAGCGCGCGAAGGGTTAACTCATGGTCATCCACGAGCAGGATCTATCGATCTTGGGAACCTGCGGACGATTGCCGCCGCTCGGTGACGGCATTCATCACGTGGTGTCGAACTCCTGAAGGCGGGTGGCTCAGGACGACGTGGCGCAGCGCGGCCAGGCGAGGCGAATGGCGAACGGCTGTCGTATCGAACCACTCACCGAGCCGCCGTGAAGGCTAACCACCCGGAACAGTAGCGGCACCGCGAGGGACGTTACCCTCTTGGTCATCGACGGCGATCGATCGGGACGATCCCGGGCGAATCGACTCTGCCGCGAAGCTTCGGAGGGGATCTCATCCCAATCGACCCGGAGCCGGCTCGCGTCGGCTGCCCATCGGACACGGAGGTCGGTCGATGGGTGTCCGACATCGACGCGCCACGACACGAGATCGTCGAATACCTTCTCGAAACGCGACGGATCAAAGCGGCCGATGGCGGGCCGCGGCGGAACCTCAACGACGAGTCTTCGACCGTTCCTGGCGAGTAAATCCGACCAGGCCGCAGTTCGCCCCTCGATCAGATGATGCAACGAGAGCTCGACGCAACGGAGAGGAACGGGACGACAGATCCATTGCAGGCGTTCGATCAAAAGCTCCACGTCTTGATAGAGCGCCTCTGACTCGCGCCAGTCGATCGCGGCCGAACCGGGTGCGGGTCTTCGAGCGAGATACATACTGATATTTAACGTATTCAACAGATTGCGGCATTGATGAAAGTAGTCCCCGAGCACTTCGTGTAGATGCAAGGCGCGTGAAGGCTTCATGGCGACGCCGGCCAGGGCTTCAGCGAATTGTCCCAACGAGTCGTCTTCAAGGACGCTTGTGGCCCCGGCAATCGCGTCTGGCGTCTGCACGTTGATCATCACGAGACGAATCTCGACCCTGTTGGTCACGACGATCGCAATGGATCGGATCCTTAGTCACGCAAACGAGGCGCCACGATCCTACCCGTTTCGTTGATCTCTCAGTAGGCACAGGTCGATTAACGACTTAGGAGGAATGAGTTCCTCCTGCGAAGCGGGCCGCAAACCAGCCGGTGATGCGCCCGGTTCTCGATTTTCGTGAGCGTAACGAGAAATGGGAACTCGAGTAGCGCCTCGTGATCGAAATCACCATCGACAAAAAAACACCATCCCGGTTTCCATGAACCGGGGAGGGTGTCGTGATTGGATGCCGGAGGGTCGTGCCTAACCGCGGATGAGCGAAGTCACTCGGTCGAACTCTTCCTGATTATTGAAGTCGATGATGATCTGGCCGCGTTCGCGTCCTTTCACCTTGATCGAAACCGGCGTCCCGAACCGGGTATGAAGATGCTGTTCCAGTTCGAGTACGTGCGGCGTTTTGGCTTTGCCAGGCTTCGCGTCGTCGTGAGCGGCATCGCCGCGGACTCGAGTTTTGGCGGGTGTCGGCTCGCCCGTCGCGACCAGGGCTTCGGTCTGGCGAACCGTGAGTCCCTCGGAAATCACGCGCTGATAGGCTTCAACGCGGGAATCCGAACCCGGCAGGCCGAGGAGTGCCCTGGCGTGCCCTTGTGAGATCGTCTTGTTTCTGACTGCCGACTGGATGGCTTCCGGGAGTTCCAGCAACCTCAGCAGGTTGGAGAGTGTCGACCGATCGAGGCCAAGGCGACCGGAAAGTTCCTCCTGAGTCCCACCGTAGCGGCTCAAGTAGTCGCGGAAGGCGGTCGCCTTTTCGAGGGCGTTGAGATCCTCGCGCTGAAGGTTCTCGACCATCGCCAGCTCGCTCACGCGCTGGTCGTCGAGTTCCATCACGCGAGCGGGGATCTCGTGAAGCTGGGCCTCCACCGCGGCGCGCAGCCTTCGTTCCCCGGCGATCAGTTGGAAGCGGTCACCCACTTGCCTCACGAGAACCGGCTGGATCATCCCGTGCTGGCGGAGCGAATCGGCGAGGCTGGCGATTTCCGTCGCGTCGAAGATGCGGCGGGGTTGAAAAGGATTCGGGTCGATGAGGTCGACGGCGAGGAAATTCAACTCGCCCGCTTCGTGGCTCCCGGGCTCGTATCCCCCTTCGTCTCGTCCGAGCAGGGCTTCGAGACCGCGGCCGAGGCGTCGCTTATTCACGTTCGATGACCTCCATGGCGAGTTCAGCATAAGCCCACGCGCCCCGGGCTCGTGGGGAATAATCGAGTACGCTCACTCCGTGGCTGGGCGCCTCACTGATGTGGACGTCCCGCGGGATGATCGTGCGGAAAACGGTGTCGTCGAAGAACCCGCAGACTTCCTCGGCCACCTCGCGGGCCAGGTCGAGTTCGTGGTCGTACATTGTCAGGACGATGCCGCCGATCTCAAGCCGATGGTTGTCTTTGCTCTTGGTCTGTCGCGCCAGCTCGATGATCTGAGAAAGTCCTTCCATCGCGAAATATTCGCACTGGATCGGGATCAAGACCTCGGCCGATGCCCCGAGTGCCGCGCGGGTGAGCTGCCCCAACGAAGGGGGACAGTCGTGGAAGACGAACTCAAAGCGATTCAGCTCGGCGTTGAGCTGCTGCCGGAGTGAAGAAGCCCGTTGACGGTTGGCCGCCGATAGTGCGTCGGCATCCGTCAGACTGAGGGAGCCGGGTAGGACAAATAGATTCGGTTGCGAGGTTTCGACCACCGAGTCGGCGAGCGGTTTCCCGGCCAGAAGCGGGTGGCGCTGCGCGGGTTCGACGCCGAGTCCGCTCGTCGCGTTACACTGGGGATCGATATCGATGACGAGGGACGGGCGCCCCGACTTTGCGAGTCCCGCCGCGAGGTTGATGGCGGTCGTCGTTTTACCGACCCCGCCTTTCTGGTTGGCCACGCTGATGATCTTGGCCACGGTGTTGAAGCCTCCGTTGCTTCTCCCTCGACCGGCAAGGCAAGTG
>JAYUFP010000907.1:0-3143 GCA_043738665.1 Isosphaeraceae bacterium | reverse complement strand
GACTTTTCGCTACCCGTAAACCGCTCGGATTAATGGACTTGCGGCCTTGAGTCGGGAGATTTCGTCAGTTCGGGCAAACAAGCCGAAAACAAGCGTTTTAAGTTTGCGTAGGTCACGACCCGAATTCCGGATGACGGATTGAAATTCTCCGGCATCCGGCATTCGCCTTCCGACAGTCTTTCGGACCTATTGTTTGCGGGCCTCGCGAACGATGTGTGGAAGCTCGGGAAGGATGATCTTGGTCATGGCCAGTTGCACGGCGGCCCGGGAGCCGGGCATGACCAGAATCGCGACCTTTCCGGCCAGCCCGCCGACCGCCCGCGAGAGCAGGCACGCCGGGCCGATCTCGGCGTGGCTGAGCATCCGAAAGAGTTCGCCAAATCCCGGTAGGGGTTTGGTCAGCAGCGCGGAGACCGTCTCGAACGTCTGGTCGCGGGCGCTGATGCCGGTCCCTCCGGTGATCAGGATCGCGTGAATCTCGGGGTTTTCCAGGTATTGACGGAGCAGGGGGGTCATCCGTTCCGGTTCGTCGGGGACGATCGCCCTTTCGAGAACCTGGTGTCCTGCTTGCCGGGCCAGTTCCAGGATCAATGCTCCGGAGGTGTCGGTTTCCAGGGTCCGCGAGTCGGAAACCGTGAGGACCGCCAGGTTCAAGGAGTTCAACGCCTGGGAACGGTGCTCATTGACGGCGTCGCTCATCAAGACCCCCTCAAGCCCGGATTCGTGAACATCTTGCCTGCTTTGCCAAATGGACGGATCACGATCCCGAGCCTGTTTGAAACGGCTCGCGGAATTTATGATAAGGAATAGGAGACGATCCCAGAACCCCGGACCGGTTTCACCGCCGATCCGCCATGGGTTTTGGGCGTTCCCAAAGGAGACTTGCGGACATGCCCATCGCGAACGTCGCCGGTCGGGTGGTTCGGCTCTCGGTTTTCGCGGCGTTTGGTCTCGCCGGCGTGCGCGAGGCGAGCGCCGATAAGATCGTGCTGCGGGGCGGCACCCAGGTTCCCGGCAAGGTCGTGGCCGATCCGAAGTCGCCTGAATGGGTGACCGTGATCCAGGTCCGCGGCAAGACCCCTTTGCGGTATCGGAAGACCCAGATCCTCGAAATCATCGCCGAGCCCGGTCCGCTCGACGCCTATCTCGCGCGTCGCGAAGAGACCCCCAAGACTGCCGAAGGAGAGTTTGCGCTTGGCGAGTGGTGCGAGTCGAAGAAGCTGGTCGACCTCGCCTCGGTCCACTTCGAGGCGGCCCTCGTGCTCGACCCGGCGTTCGCGCCTTCACACAAGAAGCTCGGGCACGCGCTCGTGGCCGACCGCTGGCTCTCGGGCGATGAACTCCGCGAAGCGCAGGGGCTCGTCAAATATAAAGGGAAGTGGATCACCCGCGAGGAGCGTGAGCAGCATGACAAGGAAGACATGCGCGCGGCCGAGCAGGGGGTATGGGTCCGCCGGATTCGACAGTTACGCGACGCCGCGGGCTACGGCGCCGACGACCGCCGCCGTGAGGCCGAGATGCAGCTCATGGAAATCCGCGAGCCCGCCGCCGTCGCGCCGTTGATCAAGGTTCTCGGTGACGACATCCCGGCGATGCGGACATTGCTCTCACACGTCCTGGGAGTGATCCCCGGCGGCGAGGCGGCGCTGGGCCTCGTCAACCTCCTCGTCCACGAGGCCGACGCCGACGTCCGGCACACGTATCTTGATGAGCTGTCGCGTCGCAAGGAGCCCGAGGTCGGCAAGCAGCTCGTCCGCGCCCTCCGCGCCGAACGCCCCGAGATCATCAACCGCGCGGCCTGGGCTCTGGCGAACCTGAAGGTCGTCGATGCCGTCCCAAGCCTGATCAACGCCCTGGTGACGTCCAAGTCCGAGGTCGTCATGGCCCCGTCCCCCGGCGCGCCCGCGGGGGGGATGAATATGAACGTGAACTTCAATTCGGGGCCGATCTACAACCCTTCGCTCGGAGTGCCCGTCGCCTTCAACGGCAGTTCCGTCGGCTACCTCACCGGCCCCGTCGTGGCGCCCGGGGTCGTCGCCTTCGGGGCGACGTCGGCACCCGCCTACGGAGTCGGACCCTACGCCCCGGCCTACCCCCAGAGCGACAACCCGGCCCTTGACGGCAACACGCTGGCACAGACCTCGATCGCGGCGGGGGGGGGCGTCAACGGCACGCGGGGACCCGTCCCCCGGATCGTGACCGTCGCCGTGCAAAACGTCGAGGTCCACTCCGCGCTCGTCAAGCTGACCGGGGAAGACTTCGAGTACAACGTCCCCTCTTGGAAGAACTGGTTGCGGACCTCCTTCCACGCCCGGGCCGCCCCCGCCAAACGCGTGCCGCAGCCCTGATATGAACCCACGTCCTCGAATCGTCATCGTCGGGAGCGGCTTCGGCGGGCTGAACGCGGCGCGGGAGTTCCGCAAGGCCGGGGTCGATGTCACTCTGATCGACCGCCAGAACCATCACCTGTTCCAGCCCTTGCTCTACCAGGTCGCCACCGCGGCCCTGAACCCCAGCGACATCGCCTCGCCGATCCGGCGCATCCTGCGGAAACAAAAGAACGTCGAGGTCCTCTTCGCGAACGTGACGGCGATCGACGCATCGCGACGTGTCGTCGTGCTCGAAACCGGCGAGGTCGCGTACGACTACCTGATCGTCGCGGCGGGCGCGTCGCACTCGTACTTCGGCCACGAGGAATGGGCCGAGTTCGCACCGGGGTTGAAGACGATCGAGGACGCCCTGTCGATCCGCCGCAAGGTTCTCTACGCCTTCGAGGCCGCCGAGCGCGAGACCGACCCGGACAAGCGGGCCGCCTGGCTCACGTTCGTGGTCGTGGGAGGCGGGCCGACGGGCGTCGAACTCGCCGGAGCGTTGAGCGAGATCGCCCGCCACGCACTCGCCAAGGACTTCCGCCACATCGACCCGACGCTGGCCAAGGTTCTCCTGCTGGAAGGGTCGCCGAGAATCCTCTCGGCCTATGACCCTTCACTTTCGGAGAAGGCTCGCACGCAGCTTGAAGGGCTCGGCGTGGAAGTTCACACGGGGACGACGGTCAAGGGCATTGACGCGACCGGCGTATCCCTCGGCGAGACGCATATCGCCGCCCACACGGTGCTCTGGGCGGCGGGTGTGGCCGCGTCGCC
>JAYUFP010000906.1:0-3147 GCA_043738665.1 Isosphaeraceae bacterium | reverse complement strand
GTTGGGGCATGGGCGTGGGCATGTCGGAAGACCCCATCGGCAGGTCGTCGGGACCTTGGCCGGGTTGCTCGTACGTCATGGTTTGCGGGATGGAGTTCGCCCGGTGGTCGATGGTCGCGTTCATGTCGTCCGTCACGTCCGCGCCGGGCGGCAGTTTTTGGGCCGTCAAGTTCATCTCTGGAAAGCCCTCAGCGACCGGCCGGCAGCCGGGGTCTTGAAAGAAGCCCCGCGTTCCAACGTAACGCGGCAAGGAAGGCTTCGGGAGGAGTCGGTATCGATTCAGGTTCGGCGTCGTCCTCTCAAGCGGAACGACGCAAGCCTTCTCTCTCTCTCAGACAATCCTGGCGTTCAAGGCTTCGAGGCTGAACGAAAATCCGTCGCCCAGAACGTTCGATTGCAGGGTCAACGGGGCGCGGGAGGCACAGGCCCTTCCATCGACTTCAAAACCCCCGGTCGCCTTGCACCAGAGGGCGTTGCCCTGGCGATAAAGAACGACAGGGGCGGGTAGCGCGGGCGCCCGAACGTGGGACTGAGGGGCGTTGCCGACGATGCAAGTGTCGGCCATCAACAACACGCCGTCGACCGCCAGGGGAAGTCTGTGTCTGCTGACCACCGCGAGTCGTGCGGTCGCGCTCACGGGACTCGGCTGCCGGAACTCCAGCTCGACGCTTGTCCCCAGTCGGATGACGTCGCCGTCGCGGAGCGGGGCGGTCTCGACCGCCCGATTGTTCACGAACGTCGCCTTATGGGCGCGGATGACATAGCTTTCGCCGTCTCGAACGACGGTCGCGTGGTTGCGGGAAAGGTCGCCCATCAAGGGGACGTCCGCCGTGCCGTCGTGCCCCGCCCTACCCAAAACGACCTGATCGTCCAGACAGACAAGATAACCTCCCACGGCATCGACCCAAAGCAGAAACCGGCCGCGAGGACCCGACTCAACCGAGCGAGCGACCGGCCGGGGAATGGGTGATTGCGCCGGCTTCGGTCCCGGATTAAGCCAGACGATTGGCGCGACTTCAGACGGGAACGGGGAAGGTGCCGGGGGGGCTGTATGCTCGTCGATGATCATGATCCCCTCGCCCGCGTCCGCCTTCGGGCCGACGAGATCCGGGCTCGGCATGTTCGCCGCCGACTGCGGCACTCGGCCGCCCAGGGACGGGAGCGTCGAAGACGACGGGGCGATCGCGGCGATTTGCTGCCAGGCGCGGGTCCGGGCCTGTCGCGCCGCGGGGTGTTCCGGGACGGTTTCCAGCACCGACTCGGCGGCGTTCAAGATCTTGCCCCACTGGCCCTCGGCAAGGGCCGCGTAGAGCGATTCGACCTTGGGGGCGGCGGCTTTCTGACGGGTCTCGACGTCGCGGCGGGCGGCGGCCAGGGCACTCGAAGCCGCTCCGCCGGCGAGCCGCTCCGCCCGGTCGAGTTGATCGTGGGCCCTTCCGAACTCTCCGCGCCTCGCCTCGTCGAGGGCGTTTTGCCATGCTTCGGCAGTCTCCCGGGTCCGTCGCAGGCTCGGGCCGCCGACCTTGTGGCGGGCGAGGCCGTCGATCCGCTCGACAACGCGTCCGGGCTCTCCCAAATCGAGGTCGGCCCGAACTTCGGCCGAGACGCAGTCAGCCAGTTTGAGGCGGGCCGCCGCCAGGGCGTCGGGTGCCGCACCCAGTCGCTCGGCGAGGGCCAGGTCTTCGAGGGCCCCCGTCAGGTCGTCGGCCTCGCCGCGCCGTCCCGACCGGGAAATCAGATCCTGGGCGAGTCGCCCGCGGAGCTGAATCGCGTGATGGTGATCGGCCACGTCGGCTTGGCTCGACAGGGCCAGGGCTTCGTCAAAGCGCCCGGCCCGAGCCGCCTCCTCGGCCTGCCTCAGTATGATTCGCCATTGTCCCAGCATGGTTGACTTGCCGCCCGGTTGGACCATGGGGATTGACACTCCGCCATGTTACGTTGGGGTGCGAACTCCGCACCGGATTCTTGCCCCGCCGACACATTCCTCGATGAACTCGTCACGATCCGCGTTGCCCGAACCACCGTTCTTGTGATTCCCTTCCGACACAGCCTCGGTTGCGGACTCATCGTCCCTTTTCGGCTTCGTTCGGCATCGGGCGGAAGAACGTTCGGCCGTCCGAGTGAATCTGCCCCGTCGTCATCGAGGAAGCAAAAATTGACATCCCGGGGGGTTACCGCTCATTCGTCCCCGGGACCCGTCGGCCGACCGATTCAAGGTGTCGGCCGCCGGGTCCACGCGGGACGGGTTTCCAATCGTCAGAAATCCGTGGTCCGATCAAAGGCTCTTGTCGCCGGTCTTGCCGCCCGACTTGTGGGTGTCGTGGCCGAACTCGGCGTCGAACTCTTTGAGGACGTCACGGCCGGGTTCCAAGGTCGGGAGGATTGAGCCGGAGAGGCTTCCTTCCATCTCAGCGACACGGGCCTTGACCTCAAGCCGCTTCTCAAGCTCGTTCACTGCCTGCTTGGCGCGGGCGAGGGCACTGTCGTCGAAGTTGAACTCGTTCGTCTGCTGGGTGGCCTCGATCGCCTGGAGCCGGGCTTGAATCGATTCGATCTGGGTCGCGAGCTTCCGCTTCGTGGTCGCCATGTCGTTCAACTTGAGGCGGGCCGCTTCGACGGCCTGCTGCCGGGCCTTCAAGGTCGCTTCCTTGTCGGCCAGGATGCGCTGGACGTTTCGGAAATGATCCATCTTGTTCGCCAGCTCGGTCTTCACCTCGTCGGCCGTGAAGCGGACGTGACCCGCCAACTTAAGCTCGCCCGTCGAGAGGCTGTCTCGCAAGGCGACCATCTTGGCCTTTTCCTTGCCGAGGTTCTCGCGGACCGTCGCCACCTCGCGGCTGAGGTGCTCGACATCGACCTCGGCCCTGGCCAGATCTTCACGGTTATTGAGCATCGCCGGCTCAAGCTTCGCGATCTCGTCCTTGGCGCGGTCGATCTCGAACTGAATCGGCACCGAAGCCTTTGCGGCCTGACGGGCCTTGTGGAAGCCGGTAATCACGTAGCTGGGGGCATGGGAGCCGAACGCCAAGTACAGCAACCCGGCACCGAGCCCCAATCCGACCAGCCCTTTCTTCGCCACTTTGCAGAGCATCTCAGATTCTCCTGTTTGCCTAAGCTCGCGGTCTTCTGATGATTCGTCAGTCGAGG
>JAYUFP010000905.1:0-9569 GCA_043738665.1 Isosphaeraceae bacterium | reverse complement strand
TGACCAAGAGTCGAACTACCTCCTGTTCTACGATGGTGGCTATGTCTTGCCAACTATATGCCTCGTCTCACTTTGTAAAAACCCCTCCCTCTGAGCGGAGTACCGGGGCGAGGGCGATCGTCTGAGGATTCGTCCGACTGGATTCCGCGACCGTGTCCCCCCTGGGGTCAGACTCCCCGAAGTCTGACCCCGACTCCCCGATGACCCCGACTCCCCGCCGATTGAGGTCTGTCATCGGCATGGCGCCAGGTCTCCCTTCTGACCTGGCGGAGCAGCATGACCACTACCTTCATGGCGTTCCCAAACGAGGAAGGTCGTGTTTGCCGACGCTTTTTACGATCTCGCCCTCCTGAATGAGCGCGACCTCGCCCACGAACGAGCGTTGACGCTTTCCGAGACACATCGGGGACGTTTGGTCACGACGGCTTGGATCTTCAAAGAGGTCGGCGATGCCCTGAGCGTTCCTCCGGGACGTCTCGCCTTCGCGAGCCTCCTTGCGGCCTCGCGATCCGATCCCTATACGACGATTGTTCCGCTGGATGAGAACCTGTTCAATCGAGGCGTCGACCTTTACACTCGTCGACCCGACAAGGCCTGGAGTCTGACCGACTGCATCTCGTTGGTCGTCATGTCCGAACGCGGATTGACCGGAGCCCTTACCGGCGGCCACCATTTCGAAACAGGCCGGTTTCCCGGCTTTGCTCCGCGGATGACGGCCCACGTTGGCCACGGCCCCAAGGTCAGCACGATTGCCCTGTCGCCTCACGGGTTTCCGCGACGAGAGCCGATCGGGTATCTTGAAGAGGTCGCCATGAGCCCGGGCTTGGTGGGGCCACTGCCTTCGGATGACCTGCTTTGAAGACGGATGCCTTTGAAGACTTCCTGTCGCGGCTCCTTCACGAAGGGAGCGTCGTTTTCCGAGAAGCACCGGCCCCGTTGCCCGCGGCGGGTGCGTCCCACCACGCGTTGAGTTTGCTTACACAAGCGTTTGAGAGAGTGAGGCTCGACGTCGCCGGGCCGGAGATCGCCTTCGATCCAGGGGCCGCCGGGGAAGCCGCGGAATTCGTCCGCCAGGCGTGCTGGGCCATGGTTTGCCGGACCGAACGCGTGCAAGACCTCGGGCGGCGCCTCGTGCTCCGTACCTCACCGGCCAAGGCCTCGCCCTCGACTCATCTTTCCATCGACCTGATCTTCCGGTTCCTGCCGCAGGTCCTTCACCGCGCCCGGGGAATCGACCCGGGCGACGCGCTGGTGACGATGATTGCCGACGCACTCCGCGCCTGGCCGCTGTCGGGGGTACTCGCCGACCTCGACGAGGCCCCGCTCGATCCGAAGGCGCTCGGCTTCGGCGGACACCCCGGGCTCTTGTTGCTTTACGCCGAGCGGCTCGCGGCGCACGACCGGACCGGGTGGCGACCCGAGGAAGGGCCGGGTCTGGAATATTTTGACCTTGTCGCGCCGGGGCGAGTTCTTGCCCTTCAAGGCCGCGACGTCGGTATCGCGGAGGATTCTGTCGATGATTGAGGAGGGGATCTCAGGAACCGTCGGCAGGCTCCGCAGCGAGGTGACGGACGCCTTGAAACGCAAGTTCGTCGGCCGTGACGAGGTCGTCGACCTGATCGCGCTGGCGATCGTCGCGGGTGAGCACCT
Source organism: Isosphaeraceae bacterium (assembly GCA_043738665.1). Classification (GTDB taxonomy): domain Bacteria; phylum Planctomycetota; class Planctomycetia; order Isosphaerales; family Isosphaeraceae; genus JAYUFP01. The sequence goes on along the minus strand of JAYUFP010000905.1, from coordinate 7,919 downwards.
GTTCCTGCACGGGCCGCCGGGCACCGCCAAGTCGGCCTTGATCAGACAGTTCGCGACCGCCGTCCAGGGACGCTACTTCGAATATTTGCTGACCCGTTTTTCCGAGCCCAACGAGGTCTTCGGGCCGATCGACTTGGTCAAGCTCCGCGAAGGGACCGTCGCCACGGTCACGACGGGGATGCTTCCGGAGGCCGAGTTCATCTTCCTCGACGAGCTGTTCAACGCCAACAGCGCGATCCTCAACAACCTGCTCTCGGTCCTCAACGAACGGGTCTATCGCCGCGGCGCGGAGGTCCACAGCCTTCCGGTCCTCTCGCTGTTCTCGGCTTCAAACCACCTTCCCGAAGACGACGCCTTGCGGGCGCTCTTCGACCGTTTCCTTCTCCGCTGTCATGTCGAGAATCTGAAGCGTGACGCCATGCCGAGGCTGCTCAGGGCGGGCTGGGAACTTGAAGGGGCGGCGACGCTCTCCTCGCAGGTGACCGCGACCGACCTTCGGACGCTCTCGCAATCGATCTACAAGGTGGACCTCTCCGGCGTGACCGAACGTTACGCCGAGGTCGTTTTCAAGATCCGCGACCTGGGCGTGGCGCTCTCGGACCGTCGTGCCGTGAAGGTTCTGAAGCTGGTGGCCGCCTCCGCATTGCTCTGCGACCGGCTCCGCGCGAACCCGACGGACCTCTGGGTCCTCCGCTACGTCTGGGACCGCGAGGAACAGATCGCCCCACTCGCCGCACTGATCGCCGGGGTGCTCGAACCTCACGCCAAAGAGGCCGGGGCGCACCCGCTTGCGGCGACCCCCGAACGCGCCGACGGCGAGGCCCTCGCGCGAGAGATCGATGCGGCCGAAGCCGAACTGAAGGGGACCCCCGGCAACGGCAAGCTCAGTCTCTCGGCCGTCGCGCGGCTGCGGGAGAGAGTCGCCGACATGGCCGACCGCGCCGCCTGGGTGAACGACCCCCCGGCACGCGATCATCTGATCAAACGTGCGGCGAAGCTTTTGGAGGTTCTTGGGTAAGATCGTCTCACCGCTTGGCGAGTGTTTTGACCGAAAACATGAGCCTCGAAGGAGTTCCCTGAACAACTGCCATGCGTCCCGAACTCGACCAGGTTAGCTGTGCCAGCCTTCCCCTCGACTCGCTCGCGGCGCTCGCCGATTTGCGACGGGCCGAGGGGATCTCGGTGACGCTCGCCGGAGATCGGGCCTGGGTGCGATGGGAGCCGGGGGACGAGATCATTCTCCGCGGAATTCTACCCTTACCCGGTTCGGAGCTTTACGTGCGCCACGGGGCACACTGGTACAAGCTCGGGTCGCGATTGCCGTCGTTCGGCTTGCCGGTCGATCAGCGCATGATGGAGGCGCATCCTTTGCACAGGGCGGTCGTGCCCCGTCCGGTCTGGCCGGAGCCGCCCGGTGACGAGCCGGTCGCCACCGTCGCCGTGACACTGGTTCGAGACGACCACATCCGCGCGGCCTCGGCGGTGCGTTGCCCGATCGCGGTTCTCGGCCGCTGGGCCGATTCGGCCCCCACGTCGCGGTTCACCGGCTTGCTCGCGGCGAGGGCCGGCGACCTGATCCTCGTGGTGGGGAGTTCCTTGCCCGAGGTGACAGGGCCGAGGGTCGAGCGGTTCTGGGGTTCCCGAATCCTCGCGCCTCTTGGGTTGCGACCCGAGCCGCTGCTTCCGGAACACGCCGTCCGTCGCGCGTTGGGGATCGCCGACGACGAGTTGCCGATACTGGTTGCCGCCTCGACCGATTCCACCGAAGTCGAGGTGGTTCCTTATGCCGTGCTACGACCGTTGAGCCGCGCCGGGGTTCGGCTCGCGGTTGCCGGCGCTTCGGGAATGGGCAATGCGGATGAGAGGAATGTCGGCCCATGATGCTCGCGGACGACTACCTCGACATCCCCCAAGAATACGGCGGCTGGCTGGGAGGCCTGCGCTGGAGCCGCAACGGCGAGGCCATTGAATTCATCGCTCATGGGACGCAGACCGGCCTGACCTACGCGATGGGCGTTGAGGTCGCGCGTTTTCTGGAAGGGCTGTCGTCCGACGGCGACTTCCTCCACTTTGGACACGTGTTGCACATCCTTGACGTCCTGGGCTACGGCCTACGTCGGGACCGACGGGACCCGAATACGGAGATCAAAGTCGAGGTCCGGGATCTCCTGGACACGGTCGAGATGACCGCGTTCGATTTATCGAATTCGTCCCCGGCGATCCATTTCACGCAGCGGCCCGCCGAGTTCATGAGACTCGCCAAAGCCTTTCGTGAAAGTGGCTGGTCATTGCGCAACGCCGGCTCGCTCTTCGGAATGGTCTGCGCTGCGCTGCCGAAAGTCCCCGACCCCCCTTCGCTCGACGCAGTCGTGTTCCGCCTCACGGACCGTTCATTGGCGCGATACGCCTGGCTCGGGAGGATCTCGGTATGTGAGCCCCCGCTCTCTCCCGTTGGCTTCGAGACCCGGATGGCGCAAGCCCTTTCGAGCCTATCGGACGAAGAGGTGCGACACTGGCTCAAGCACGGCCGGGGATCGGTCGCCGACGCGGGCGAAAAAGTCGTGCGGGCGTTGCCTCCGCCGACCGTCGCGGAGATCCTCTCGGCCGTCGAGTCGCGGCCTCGTTTAAAAGGTTCCCGGGCGCTGGTCGCCAGGCTTTCCGGAGCACTCAGCTTACCCCCTCGAAAGCTGGCCGCGGCCGAGCTGCCGGTCGGCGGCTATACCGACGTCGCGACCCGTGGCCTTCCCGAGCAGATTCTCCCCTTCCAGTTCGCACTCGATCCCGACGAATTTCTGCGCCGATTCGCCGAGCGTGAGTTACTCTACTTCCACAGGGAAGAACCGCGAACCCCGACGTCGCGAGAGCTTATGATCGTCCTCGATCAAGGCGTGCGTACCTGGGGGGACGTACGGCTCGTGCTCGCCTCAGCGGCGCTGGCGCTAGCGAAACAGGCCGACCGAAAAGGACAGGAAGTGCGGTTCGCCGCCACCAGTCACTGCGGTTTGCCCCTGGACCCTGTCGTCGCGGGCGAGGACGCATTGGGTGCGTTGCTCGACGCGAGCGACCTATCCCCGGAACCCGGCGCGACGCTCGCCGCGGTTCTTGCGGACCTCTCCGACGAACCGCGCGACGTCGTCCTCTTGACGCACCCGAGAAACCTTGCCGAACCCGGAGTGGTCGCGGCCGGGTCGGCCGTTCGTGAATCGACGCGACTCTTCGCCGTCGCGGTCAGTCCCGAGGGCGCGGTCGAGTTGAGCATCATGAGACAAGGGCGGCCGGTCGTGATCGGCCGTTGCCGCGTCGATGTGAACGAGCGGCCCGGTGGGGACGACACGCCCCATTCGCCGGCCCAATCCGTCGCGATTTACGGCGCCTGGCGGGGCGATGTCGAGAAGGTCCCCTTTCCGTTCCGGGTCGGGCCGACCGACCCGATCGCCGATCACCTCTTCGCGTTCGACGACTCCGGCGAATGGATCCTGCTCGCCGACCGCTTCGGCCTCCTTCGGCTTCGGCGCGTGAACGGGAGCGGCGGTGAAATGATGCCCCGGGCGGAATCGTCGAAGCACGGGCTTCTCGTCAACGTCGAGGCCGTGGTGGGGGTGGCCGGCGGGTTCGTGGTGATCGGCTTCCAGGGGGCCAAAAGGCTCGCCGCGCACTACGACCTGAGAGCCCGTTCGTGCGTTTCATACGAGATCACGGCGGTCCAGCAGCGGAAGTTGTCGTGGACCTACCTCCGGCGGTTCCACACCGTCATCGGACACGAAGGGGCGGCGGTCTGGTCGGGCCTGGACCTCGGGGCCGAGACCCCGGGTGTCGTCTTCCCTTCGAAAGAACCATACCTCCCCCGGACCCGTGAGGCCTTGCTGGAATGGAGTCAGAAGCCGGTCCTGCTCCGGATGATCCATGACGCCGCGATGCCCTTGCGCACCGACGAGATTTCCCCGTCCGTCATGGGGGGGCTTCAGGCGCCTCACAAAGAGCTCGATTTCAAAGGGAGCCAGGCGGTCGGGCTCGACCGCGACGGACGCCTCCACATTCGCGAGGGGACCGAGGGCTGGCGCTCGTTCATCCCCCAATCTGACGGCCGGCTGCGTCTCAAGGGGTGCTCACTGATCCGCGCGCGCTGGCAAGGGGTGATCCTCGCGGTCCTCGTCGCCCATAAAGACGGCCGACGCGAATTACTGGCCTTCTCGGTCTGGGGGGAATGGCGCGTCCTCGGCGAGTTCTGGCCGGAACGGAGCGTGGACGACTTCGCCATGAGCCGCGACGGCCGCCGGATCGCCTGGCGGTCGAGCTCCCGCGAAGTCCTTGTGCGGGACCTGGAACACGTCGCGCCGCCGATGATGGTGGTGAATAAGGGGCGGGCGCATTCCTCGCTCGAAGTCGACCTCGGCGCGGGCTTCCTCTCCGTCCAGGCCGGGCGCCATGCCCACTTGATCCGATGGGACGGCGGCCGACTGGTCGCCATTCACTTTGAGGGGACCACCGCGACCCTGATCGAACGGCTCGGCGGCAAACTCGGCCCACCCTCGGTCTGGCGGGCCACGGCCTGGCCGGGAACGGTCAGCCCTTACTGGAAGTCGCGATTCTTCGCGGCGGCGACCAAAGCGGGCCTGACCGTCGCGGTCGACCGGCTCGGCCAGGTCTCCGTGTTCGGTCCCTCGGAGAATCTGTTGTGCATGTTTTTCTTCTTCCGCCACCAGTTCGCCGCCTGGGCACCCGACGGCACCCGCATGGGTCCCTTGCCGCTTATCGGAGGGCCTGAAACCCCAAGTGCGCCTGAGAGGATCGGCAAAACGTTGAACGACGCGTCGAACTTGTCGCACTCGAAGGTGAAATCCCAGATCGACGTCCGGGCGAACCGGGGCCAGACATGAACGTCACATTCCGGCTCAAAAAAAGTCCGACCGGCCACGCCGCACTCGCCGCGCTCACCATGGGAACGGACGCCGCGGCCCTTTTACACCTGTGCTCGCGACTGGGTCTCGACCCCTCCGGCCGGGTGTTTCGCGTCGCGGGGGGCTACCTGGTCACGCTCGACGCCCCGTCCAGAGCCCCGATTCCCGGCGCGGTGCGGCTCCGCGCACTCGCGACGAACCTGTACCTGCCCGCCGACGCCAACCTCGTCCCCGCGCTTCTGGACGACGAGTCCTCAGGATTGACCCGCGATCGCGGGCTCGTGTTCCTGCCGGACGGCCGCGTCTTGGCCTTCGATCCCAAGAAGCCCGTCGATACCGCGACGCTTCTGACCGCGGTCCGGCTCCCCGGGCGAGACTGGACCTCCTTGCCGATTCCCCGGGAATTCGCGACCAGAATTAAGGAAATCGTCGTCGACCGCCCTGACGAAACCCCGGAGCGCCTCTTTGACAATGAAGGCACGGGCGAACCGATCGGCACCGAAGAGCCCCCGAGGCCTGCGGAGGCGAGCCCGTCGTCGAAGCTGATGGGCAAGGCCGCCTACGGCGCGGGGAAATCGCTCACCTGGCTCGGCAAGGCCTTGAACTCGAACAAGCTCGCCGCCATGGGCGCGCGCTGGATCGACAAAGCCACCAAGTTCGCCCCCCGGCTCACCGAAGAGCTCCTCGGCCGACAGACGGCCGCCCTCCGGAATCTCCTGAATCAGTTCCGCGACGGCGACATCGATAAGGCCCTTCGCCGCGCCCTTCCGGTGGGAGAACCCGGAGACCTCCGCGGCGCGAGCCCGTTTACGGGCGACCGGCTCCCCGAGGGTGACTTCCGTTACGGCCTCAACGACCTGCTCTCGGGCGCGAGTCGGGGCGGTTCCGCGGGGATCTGGGTCGGCCAAGGCGACGTGATGGCGGAGCTGGTCCGCGAATACAAGAAGGCCGCCGAGGAGGCGATCCGAAGGGGCGACTACCGCCGCGCCGCGGCGATCTACGGGAAGCTCCTGCGGGATTACCGCGCCGCCGCCCAGGCGTTGATCCGCGGCGGACTGCACCACGACGCCGCCGTCTTGATGCTCGCCAAGCTCGACGACCGAAAGGGTGCCGCCAGGGCCTTTGAGTCGGCCGGAGAACTCGACCGCGCGGTGCAACTCTACCGCCAGGTGGGCGAGCACGAACAGGCGGGGGACTTGCTCCGCCGAATCGGCGAAGAAGGTGCGGCGCTCGAGGAATACCGGATCGCCGCCGACCGTCTCGTGGCCGGGACCTCGGGCCATCTGGGTGCAGGCCGCTTGCTGTTGAACAAGGCCGGAAGGGCCGACCTGGCACTCGCCTATTTCGCCGCGGGGTGGGCCAGACGCCCCGGCCCCAACGTGGTCGGCTGCGCGCTCGAAGCCGCCAAGGTCTTCGCCGAGAAAGGAGACGTCGGCAGCTTGAATCCCTTGCTCGACGAGGCCGACGCCCATTTCGCGGACCTCGAAAATGACTCGGTCGCCGGTCAGTTCTACAACGGGATCGTCGAACTGGCCGAACGCCCCGCATTGTCGATGGCGCGTGAGGCCTTGCGCGACCGCGTGTTGATAGCGCTCGCCGGGCAGATGCGACGTCTTGCCCGCCCCGGACAGAACACCGTCGGGGTCATCCCCGCGCTGCTGGGCAGGACGGGCGCTTGGCCCGCCGCCGCGGTCAGCGACGCGTCGTTCGCCCTCGCCGCCTCGACCCGGAAATCAGCGGCCCCCGCGTCTCGACGCGACGACGACGACGAAGGAGGTCGGCTCGGAGGACGCGCGGCCAGGCGCTTCCGGATCGGCATGGGAGGCGTCAGCGCGACGACTTCCGCTTTCGACTCGGGCACGGTCTTCGTCGGGTTTGAAAAAGGAGAGGTCTATGCGTTCCGGCCGGAGACTTCCGAGGTCGTCGAGGTCTCCACGTACAATCTTCCCGTCGCGTCGATCGCGACCGATCTCGACGGCGAACGCGTCGTGGTGCTACGCGCCAACGAGTCGGGCAGGGGCGTGCTGAGTTCGTACTTGAAACAGCCCGACGGGTCGTACCGGGCGCTCCATGGGACGATGCTTCAAGGGCTCATCAACCCCTGGTTGACGAACGTCCTCGCGGGCGTGAACGCGTCGGGAGAGTTCGAAGGCGACAGCCACGTCGGCTTATGGAACGGGGAGTCACTCGAACTTATCTGGGCGAGCTCGCTCAATACCTGGAACCACATCAAGGCGGGGGTCCCCGGCCGGCCGTTTCTTGCGGCGCTCTTGCTTGAGCCTGAGGAAAGCGAGCCCGGTCAGATACGGATTCTCGCTCACGACGGCGTCGAATGGTGTGAGATCCTTTCGCCGGTCACGACCGAGAAATCCGAAGTCGGCCGTCCCGCGGGCCTCCGCTGGCATCCCGCCCGCCCCGAGCACAGTCCCCTACGTTCGCTCTCGTTGAACTGGGCACCGTTCGGGGACGACATCGTGCTGATCGCGGGATTGGGCGACGGAAACTCGATCCACGGGGCCTACTTTCAGAACGGGAACCTGATCGATTCGAGCGGGATGGAAATCCCCGAGGGGTTCCTCACCGCCTCCGTGATCCGCGATTCCTTGGTCGCCGGAGTGTCCCGGGTCCGGATCCTCTGGCTCAAGCCGGGGAACCGCCGGTTCACCGTCTGGCGCGAGACCCCCGTCGCGATCCCATCGGCCGTCGCCGCGTTCTCCTCGCGCAAAACGGGTGAGTTGATCGTCGTCTGCCGGGACGGCTTCGTGGCGAGAGTGGCCTTCCCGACCTGAATCCCTGACGCGACCGACGAGTTCTGATCACATTGTCCATTGTCCGGGTGCGCCAATGGATTCCGGCATTGTCTCCATTGCGCGTTCGTCTTCGCCCTGAAAGGGCGACACAGGAGAGCCCGGGGCAACGCCTCGGGTTGCCCGAAGCGCCCAAAACCTCAGCCCTGAAGGGGCGGGACAATTCCCGTTGCTGCACGGCGATCAGGTTCCGCCCTTTCAGGGCTGAAATCTT
>JAYUFP010000904.1:0-3156 GCA_043738665.1 Isosphaeraceae bacterium | reverse complement strand
CTGATGACGGATGGCTGATGACGGATCGGAAAGAGCGAATGCGGCGTTTCCCCGCCGGTTTTCTCGCATCGGTCATCGGCCATTGGTCATCCGCCATCCTTTTTCTCCGGGAAACTTCCCGGACAGACTCTAAGATTGCCAAGGATCTCTCCATGCAGCGTCTGGAACAACGTGACGTTCGGCTCGGCCGCGACGAGTTTTTCGATCGTTTCCCGCCCTTCTTCGAGGACGGCAAAGGCCAGGTTCGGCTCGCCCTGCTGCAGGCGAGTGACGCCGAGATTGGAATCGATCTCGCACAGAACGCGTTTGTATTCCTGTCGTTCCGGATCGGCCGCGACGAGCTCGTTCTCCATCTTTCGAGCGAGCTCAAGCGCCTTGAGCGAGTCGCCCGGCTTGTTCAAGTAGAGAGAAAGGACGTAGCTTCGGGTGAAGTGGCTGTTGGCGAGTGAGTTCTTCGCCTCAAGATCGCGAGGGTCGTCATCGACGAGTTTCTGAAGGATCTCGGTGGCGCGAAGTTCAGCCTTAAGGGCGTCTTCGGCTCGCGACATATCGACGAGATTCGATGCCATGGACGAGTCGCAGCGACACAGGTAGAGTCGGACGTCTCGGGTGGGTTTCGTCCGTACCAGCTCTTCTCCGACTCGCGCTCCCTCTTCGAGCGTCGCGAGCGCACCCGAGTAGTCGTCTGTCGCTTGAAAACGGCTTGTGAGGACTACGGTCTTCGGGGTCGGTGCAACCTCCGCGTCCACGGCCCGCGCTACGACTGGAGCACCCCCGCGGCCGCGGAAATTCTCAACCTGCATTTCGATTCCGGCGCGCCGAAGACGGTTCTGTACAACCGTATCTTACACATCATCCCCAACGCCATGTATCCCACCGATGAGGAGTTGGCGCACCCGGTGGGAGCCCGGCGAGAATTCACGCGCGGATGCGGACAGGCGTCGGCACGTAAGACTTCGGTTAAACGACTGAAGGTCACCAAGGGGACCGGACGTTCAATCAGCAAGGAGGAGAATCATGACGGTCCGGGAATTCGCCGAACGTGCCGAAAATGAGCCAGAGCCTGGCCCACGCGCTGATCGCCGAGGGTCATGTGCCCCACCGGCGGATCGGCCGGCGGGGATGGCGCGGGGCGATCCGAATCGCCGATGACGATTACCGGCGGTTCATGAAAGCCGTCAAAGCCGGGGAAGCGACGGCGGGGGCATGAGGCCCCCTATTTTTTTGCTCTGAAACACAAGAATATTTGCATGGCTTCACTCAGAAAAATCTCAACAAATCCCTGTAATCTCGGCGAAATTCATGGAAACCATGAAAATTGTAAGTCGTTACTCTGCACGATTTTGCGGCCTTCTTGAGGCCATATGCTCTTCCATCTTGCGAATCCCGACCACCCCGACTCCCGCCTGGGTGACCTGGAGTCCCAGGTATTTGAGGCCGCGCTGGGGGGGGATTCGGAGGAGGAATTCCTCGCCGTTCTTGAGAAGGCGGACCGGGGTCCAGGTGCTCAGTCTCAGGCCGGCCTTGGTGCAGAGGGGGCGGGCCATCTCGGTGAGTTCGACGACCGAAAGCTGAGGCAACGCCTGGGGGAGCTTTCGAAGGATCCGATAGGTTCCGCCCGCGGTACGAACCAGCCACCATCGCGAGAGCCGTTCGGTCGCCGCTTCGACGCCTTCGGCCGCTCCCCGCTTCGCCGCGTTCTTGGCGACGGACGCGGTTCCTTCTTCGACGGCTTCTCGTCCCAGAACTTTCACGGCCTCGCGGGTCGCGGACTTGATCTCGGCCCTTGCGGCCTCGCTTGCGACGACGCCTTCGGGCTGGATGGTTGCCAGGCTGAGGGCGTCGGCCACGACGAAACAGCCGTCGATCAGGGCCCAGGTCATTTCCCCGGCGGTCGGGGCGTATCCCGATTTCAGGACGTTGCTGAGGTGGAGGAGGTCGTAGAGCGGGAGGAACTGGTAGAACTCGACGTCCGTGTTTTCGAGCGCCGCGACGCGTTCCATGCCGTCTTTCTTGATCGTGCGGATGGTCGCCTGGCCGTTCTCTCCGGAGAGGAACAGGACCGAGAGGGCGAGCGATTCGGTGAACGACCGCTTGTCTTTTTCCTGGAGCCGCGAGAGCGTTTCGGGGCTGGTGTCGGTCCGGGCGATCGGCGGGATGATGACCGCTCCATGGGTCCGGAGGATCTCGCGGAAGTCGGCGTCAATAGCGTACTTGTCGAGTACCGCCAGGGCCATGACTCCGTGGTCGGCGAGCGCCTCGACGGCCTGGTTCCGCAGGGTCGGCTCGGCGTAATCGCCGTAAACCACGTCGGCCGCATCGGCCCCGGCCTGCTTGAGGGCCTGTTCGCCGCGTGCGCCATGCTCGACGATCAGGCGGAGGGCGTGCGGGCTGCCGCCGACGGTCTCGACCAATCCCGCCGCCGCGACGTGCCGGAGATGGCTGGCGACGCTTTCGGGCGTGTGGGTTTGGAGCTGGTTGCTGATGAATTCCGAATTGACGCGGAGCAGGATCAACGCCTGATCGAGCGGCAGGGCACTTCCCAGGGCATCGAGCACCGGGCCGTAGAGGCTGACGAGGGCGAACCCGTCGAGCCCCTGAAGGCGGAAGGCGTTCAGCGCGAGGGGGCCGCGATCGTCGATCACTCTCAAGGCCGCGCGGAGGTCGGCGGAGCCTTTTTCGAGGCTGATGAAGTCGAGCAGGACGAGTAAATCGTTAAGGTCTTTGGGGTCGCCGGTCCAGCGGTCGACGAGTTCCGTCACGCCCGATGGCTCGGTCAGCAAGAGTGGCAGGGCGTTGGGGAACTTCGCGGCGACCCGGCGCTGCGACGCCGAAAGCTTGCCGATCTCGGCGATGAGGAGACCCCGGTCAACGTCGTCGGCCCGCTTCAGTCCGAAGTATTCGCGCCAATGGAGCAGAACCTCGGCCGCGGCGTCGTCGGTAAGCGTGTCGCGGAGCCGGCGGAAGTCGGTCGGGTGTTTTTCGTAAAGGAAGATGGCTTCGAGGTCGAGCTTGTCGAGAAGCTTGAGCCCGCGAATCCCATCGGTCCGTTCGATCGCCAGGGCGTTCTGCCGGTACGTCCGCAACACACGCTCGACGAGCTTGTGGTCGAGCGGGTCGGGGTATTTACTGAGCAGGCCGAGGGAGGGGTCGGCG
>JAYUFP010000903.1:0-3157 GCA_043738665.1 Isosphaeraceae bacterium | reverse complement strand
GCTATCGATCATCGGCCATTGATCATTGGCCATACCTGACTTTGCAATCCTCCTGTCCGCCATGTTCAGAGGATTGACCGCCGCAATCCGCTCCACTAAGCTGTCAACAGGTTTGAGTGTAAACCGTCCGGATCGCGGTACGTACGAGGAACGCCATGAGCTTCGGTGAAGCGGGCGGCAGCGAGGTCGATTACGAAACAATGCAAGGGCGAAACTGGCCCTCGATCACGCAGTATTCGGTCTTCCTCGAAAATCGGGTCGGCCAACTTCTTGAGGTTTTGAGAGCGTTCGACGGCTCGAAGGTCAAGATCGTCGGGCTGATGATCGCCGACTCGGCCGACTGCTCGATCCTCCGCCTGATCCTCAGCCATCCCGAGCAAGGACGGGAGATCCTCAGCCTCAACAAGCTCGCGTTCGCTGAGAACGAGCTGTTGGTCGTCGAACTGCCGACCGGTCCGAACTCGCTCGTGGACGTCTGCATGTCGATGCTTCAAGGCGAGATCAACATCTACTACGCCTACCCGACGATCGTCCACCCCCACGGGCGGCCGGCCGTCGTGCTTCATGTGGACAACATCGAGCAGGCGAGCGTGATCCTTCGCGGCCGCGGCTTCGATGTGCTTTCCGAGGCCGACCTCAACAGCTAGGGCCGGGCGTCAATTCAACCGCGAGAGCCCGGCTTTGAGGATCGCGTCGTGGTCGAAGGCCAGGTCGCGGGCATTCTCGACGTCGACCCATTCCGCTTTCTCCGCGTCGTCGGAACCGACGGGCGTGGGGGCTTCGCCCTTGATCTCGACGACGTAGACGATGCTGATCGTCCGCCCGCGAGGGTCGCGTCCCGGCTCACCGTAGACTCCCAGGAATTCCAGCGGGGCGTCGAGTCGAACCCCTGTCTCTTCCTTCAGTTCGCGACGCGCCGCGTCCTCGAACCGCTCCTCGATCTCGACGAATCCGCCGGGCAGCGCCCACTTGCCCGCGTAGGGGTCGTGTTTGCGGCGGATCATCAGGATCCGGAGGCGCGTTCCCTCGCGGTGGAAGACCACCAGATCGACCGTCACCGCGGGTCGAGGGTATTTGTAGCAATACTTGCCGCTCATGAGTCGAATCTCCGACCGCTTTCCCGTTGTCCCGATCGCGCCGATCCGTCAAGCTAACACGATGAACGAAACGACCTCAACCTTGCCGCCGTGGTCAGAACTGCTTCCCGACCCCTCTGACGCTGCCCTCGGCATCTTGACCGAGCGTCTCTCGGAACTCGACGGCCCGGCCGACGAGGCTGGGGTCTGGCCGGAGAAACTCTGGAAATCGCTCATGGAGGCCACCGTCACCAGGTGGGCGATCCCGGCCACGTTCGGCGGTCATGGATTGGAACGCTTGCGACTTCTCGCCCGGTATGCGAGGGTTGCGGAGGGAAGTCTCACTGCCGCCTTCATCCTTTCGCAGCACGACGCCGGGGTCCGCCGCCTGGCCGCCGCCGAGAAACCAGTATCGAAATGGTGGCTCGACGCGATCGGGGCGGGTCTCGCTTTCACCACCGTCGGCATCTCGCACTTAACGACGTCTCGACGCCTCGGCTCGGACGCATTACACGCCGAGATCGACGGCGACCGATTTCGCCTCAACGGCCTCATGCCCTGGGTGACCGCCGCCGAACGTGCCGACGTCTTCGTTTCGGGGGCCGCCCTCGAAGACGGCCGACAGGTTCTCTTCGCACTACCCGCAGACCGCGAGGGTGTTTCGCTCCGCCCCGCATTTCCCCTCGCGGCGCTCCAGGCGTCATGCACGGCCGAGGTCGCCTGTGAGAACGTTTACCTGGCTGAATCCGACCTCCTGGCAGGACCGTCACCGAACGTGATGGCCCACGCGTCGGCCGCGGGGACCGGGGGGATTGAAACTTCGGCCCTGGCGTTGGGTCAGGCCCGCGCGGCGATTGCCGCGTTGAAGGACGAGAGTTCGAGTCGTGCGGAGTTATCCGAGCCATATGAAGCGCTGGCGGCGTCTTGGGTCGTGACCTGGAAGCTCATGTGTGCCGCGGCGGAAGGGAGGGCGGACGCGCCGAGTTCGGGACAGGTCCGAGGCGAGGCGAACGCGCTCGTCTTACGAGCGACCCAGGCCTACCTCACGGCCCGCAAAGGCTCGGGATTTTTGCGGACCGAGCGTGCCCAGCGCTGGGCTCGACAGGCGTTGTTCTTCCTGGTCTGGTCGTGCCCAAGTCCCGTGGCGAACGCGACGATCCGCTATTTCGCCGGATTGTGTGAGACATGAGCCTTAAACGACGAGGAACATTTTGATGAACGCCCAAGCAACGAGACTCTACCCGTTCGTCCCATCGGGCCTTCAATTCAAGCGGGCCGTCGAGTTCTTCGCGGCGATCGGGTTCGAGTCTCAGTGGCAACACGATGGGCTCGTCGGCTTGCGATTCGGCGGCGGTTACTTCCTGCTACAGGACATCGACATCAAGGTCTGGCAGGAAAACCAGATGATCACCTTCGAGGTTGATGACCTCGAAGGATACTGGGCAGAGCTGGCGGCGAAAGAACTGGCAACGACCTTTCCCGGAGTAAAGATCGGCCCGCCCAAGGATTTCCCCTGGGGCCGGGAACTTCATTTTATCGATCTCGGCGGGGTCTGCCGGCACGTCCGGCAAGCGAGGGCGGACGCATAGAATCCGCGGGGCGGGCCTCGACTACTTCGTGGCCTGGAGCGTCTGCCGCAACCCTTCCTCGAATTCGACAACGGGCTTATAACCCAGAGCTGACGAAGTTCGTTCGAGCGACGCCTGCGAATCCTTCACATCCCCCGCGCGGGCAGGCTCGAACTTCGGTTCGAGGCTCGTCCCGAGCACCCGGTTGATCGCCCCCACGAGGTCGAGCAAGCTGACCCGCCCCCCGGTGCCGACGTTCAGGGCTTCGCCGTTGAGCGGTTTCTTCGACCTCATCGCCGCCAAGTTCGCGGCCACGACGTTGGCCACATAGGTGAAGTCGCGCGTCTGTTGACCGTCGCCGAAGATGAGCGGGCGCCGGCCCTCGGACATGTCCTGCGCGAACTTGGAGATGACTCCGCTGTACGGGCTGGTCGGGTCCTGTCTAGGACCGAAGATGTTGAAGTAGCGGAGGCTGACGCCGTCAAGCCCCATCGTGCGGGCGTAGACCATCAC
>JAYUFP010000902.1:0-9581 GCA_043738665.1 Isosphaeraceae bacterium | reverse complement strand
TGAAGCCCTGGGCTACTGACCGTCGCCCCTTCGGGGCTGAAAACCGAAGATGGGCATCATGTTACGGCTAATTCAACGGTATTGGGGTTAGGGGGGGTGGGGCGTGCGACTGGGCAGTCGAAGCGACGACCCGTCTCGCGAAACAAAGCGGAATGACCCTTGTGAAGACCGGGCTTACGAGTTGTTCCAATGCCACCCCCCTTCCCAAAGGGGGGAAAAAAAGGGCGTAACGGAACGGGGAGGAACTCAGAACATCGTCAACACCAACTTTTCACCAGCCCAGGGCGAGCCTCCTGGCGAGCCGGGTCGATGCTCGGCTCAGCATGAGCTTCGCCCTCCCCAAATGAATCAAGGCAGACCGCGTAGAGTATAAAAGCACCATTCCTCGTCCCAGTCGAGACTTATCGCGTCACCGTCGAGGTTCCATGTCGGTCTTTTGCCGTAATCCTTATCAATACGATGTCGTCGTCGTAGGCGCTGGGCATGCCGGACTCGAAGCCGGGCTCGCCGCGGCGCGGATGGGTCTACGCACGGCGTTGCTGACGATGAATTGCGACACTGTCGGCCAGATGAGCTGCAACCCGGCTATCGGCGGAGTCGCCAAGGGGCAGATCGTCCGCGAGATTGACGCACTCGGCGGGGCGATGGGCGTCCTCACCGACTCCTCGGCGATCCAGTTCCGTCTCCTGAACCGGGGCAAAGGCCCGGCGATGCACAGCCCTCGCGCGCAGTGCGACAAGAAGGTGTATCAGCTTCTCGCCAAGTACACCGTCGAACGCCAGACGAACCTGACCCTCCGCCAGGAGATGATCGAAACCGTCCTCGTCAAAAACGGCCGCGCCGCGGGGGTCCGCTGTCGGGGGGGGATCGAGTACCTGGCGCGGGCAGTCGTCCTCACGACCGGCACGTTCTTGCAAGCCTTGATGCACACGGGCGAAACCAAGACTCCAGGCGGTCGCGCCGGCGACTCCTCGGCCGAAGGTCTTTCCGGGTCGCTCCGGGAACTCGGGTTCGAACTCCGACGGTTCAAGACCGGCACCCCGCCCCGATTGAACGGTCGGACGATCGATTTCAAGAAGCTTCAACCGCAGCCGGGGGACTCTGACCCCGTGTTGTTCTCCTTTCTCAGCGACCGTGTGACCGAGCCGCAGCTCAACTGTCACATCACCTGGACCAATCCCGAGGTCCACGACCTCATCCGCGCCAATCTCCATCGCGCGCCGATGTATTCCGGGCAGATCCAGAGCACGGGCCCTCGCTACTGCCCGTCGATCGAAGACAAGGTCGTCCGCTTCGCCGACCGGACGCAGCATCAGATCTTTCTTGAGCCCGAAGGCCGGAACACCCTTGAATATTATTGTAACGGGATTTCAACGAGCCTCCCTCGTGACGTTCAGGAATCCGTGATCCCCAAGATCCCCGGGCTCGAAAACGCCGAGATCATGCGATTCGGCTATGCGGTCGAGTACGACTACTCGCCGCCGACTCAACTTCGCGCCACACTCGAAACCCATAACGTCCCCCGCCTCTTCTTTGCCGGTCAGATCAACGGGACCACGGGTTACGAGGAAGCCGGCGCCCAAGGGCTGATCGCCGGAGTCAACGCGGCGCTCGCGGTTCGCGAGGAGAACCCGTTTGTGATCGACCGATCCCAGGGGTACATCGGTGTGCTCATCGACGACCTCGTGACCCGCGGCGTCGATGAGCCTTACCGGATGTTCACGAGCCGGGCCGAGTATCGGCTCCTTCTCCGTCACGATAATGCCGACCTCCGGCTCACGGAACTCGGTCGCTCCGTCGGCTTGGTGGATGACGAGCGCTGGTCGCGGTTTCAGTCGCGAAAGTCGCGGATCGAGTTCTTCCGCGAACGACTCGGAAAGGTTCGGGTCAATGGCGATACGCTGGCCCAGATCCTCAGGCGCCCGGAAACGACCTGGGACGACCTGATCGGTTTGCACTCAGCGTTAGGGGACGAAGGCGACGGCCAGGGCGCGATCGAACAGGTGACGATCGAGGCGAAATACGGTGGCTACATCGACCGGCAGGCGCTGGAGGTCGAACGCTTCCGCAGGCTGGAGCACAAAGCCCTGCCGTTGAACATCGACTACGCGGCGATCCCCCAGCTTCGCGCCGAGGCCCGTGAGAAATTCATGAAGATCCGACCGGGTTCGCTCGGCCAGGCCGGGCGGATCAGCGGGATCAACCCGGCGGATATCGCGATGCTTCTGGTTTACCTCAAGCGAGACCGGACGCGCTCATCAACCCAAGTTCTCGATGCGCCCGGGTCTGATGATCCTGCCGCCGAGTCGATTGCCTTCCTTACCCCCCCCGACTGACGATCCACTTTCATGGTCAAGGAAGATTCGGCAAGATGGCGTCCTTTTCATTTGGTAAGGTGCGTTGAGAATAACGAAAATGACGGAGAATGCCATCTAGGTTGACAGGATGGGAACCCGCACTATAATTAGCTGCGGTGGCAAATCTGGTAAGATCGTTAGGTCCAGCAAACTTTATCGATCGTGCGTCGCTGAGGGGCTTTGGTGGTCTTTCGGGGGGAGGTCGGACTCGGCCTTCCGTGCGGGAGCGAGTCAATCACGGACGACTTGGGGCGTTCGCCGACGGTTTTGGGAAACGCCCAGGCTCGCCGGTGGAGGAGCGACCGAGCCCATAAGCTCGAAGAATGGGACGTACTCGACCATGAAGACCGTATTCACGACGGGCGAAGCCGCAAAAATCTGTAAGGTCAGTCAGCAAACCATTATCCGGTGTTTCGACTCCGGACAATTGAAGGGCTTTCGGGTTCCCGGATCGCGATTTCGAAGGATTCCGCGGGAAGCGCTGTTTCGGTTCATGAAGGAAAACAGCATCCCGACGGACGCGCTGGAAAGCGGGCGGCGACGCATTTTGATCGTCGATGACGATCAGGCCGTCGTCGATTTGATCGCCGACATTCTCAGTACCGACAACCGGTTTGAGAACAAGGCCGTCAACAACGGGTTCGGCGCGGGGATGCTCGCGAAAGAGTACCACCCCGACCTCATCATCCTCGACGTCATGCTTCCCGACATCAACGGGCAGGCGGTCTGCGAGCTGATCCGGGCCGACCCGACGATGTCGGACATCAAGATCATCTGCATTTCCGGGATGGTCGAGGAAGACAAGATCGAAGACCTCAAGAAGTCGGGCGCGGACGATTTCCTGCACAAGCCGCTCGACATCGATGAACTCCTGCGCCGGATCTGCCGACTCTTGGATATTGAGTCTGCCACGTCCGGCTAAGTTCGCGACCCCTCGCCGAAGGGCGGGGGGACACGTTCTCGCCGGGTCCAGGACCGGACCGGCTTCGATCGATCTCGACGCCGACCGACGGGAAGGAGCCCGGCTCGGTGCGTGTTCCTCCATCGCGAAAATTCGAGTCGAGGGAATTCCGCCGCCGGATCGAGCGGCTGGAACGTCTCCCTCTGCGCCCTGCGTCGGCCCGCTTCCTCCTCATCGAAGGGGCGGAAGACGTTGACGAAACGGGACTCCCGCCGGTCGAATCATCGCGATCGCGCGCCGTGCTCGACCTCGATCCCGGTTGGCTGTCGATACGCTCGAATTCAAACGATCACGTACCACCGCTTCAAGTCGTTGCCTCGACCTCATGGTGGCCCGTCCACTCGCGAGAGGTCGGCGACGCGCTGTCGAAGCTCTGGCGGCACGACCTGGCGGTAAGTCTCGCTGCGCGTCGACTGGCCCGGGAACACGGTGATCCCGATCCCGACGCGGTCGCCTCCGCGGCGATGCTTCATGGCCTCGGCCGCTGGGGCGTTGCGGCCGTCGATCCCGAATGGATCACGCGATGGCTGGCGATCGCCGACCATGCCGATCGGCCAGCTCTCGAGCTAGAGGAAATCGGCTGCGAGCTTTCAGTTCTGGGCCGGCGGCTCGCGAAGCGCTGGGGGTTAGGATCCCTGGCGGCCGACGCAAACTGGCTTCACGCCGACCTCGACCGGGGCTTCGAGAAATCGGCGGCGGATCCCGATCGGATCGTCCTAATCCAGCAGGCGTACCGGCTTGCCGAGCGTACGCCCTGGTCGCTCGTGGGAAGTGAATGCCGGGGACTCGGCGACCATGACCCGCGCGTGAAACTACTCACGGCCGAAGTCCAGGCGCGAAGCTCGGGACCATTCGTCGATGCCGACGCGACGCCTCGCGAGGAAGCCCTCAGCCGCTCGAACGCCAGTCTGCGCGTCCGCCTCGCCGCGCAGGTCGAGGCGCGAACGGCCCAGGACCGGCTCCTCGCCGCCCTCGGTGCATCGGACCCTTGTGATGACCCGCAATCCTGGGCGGAGCTTGCCGGCCTCGCATTTTGCGGCGCACCCGGAGTCGCCACCGCAAAGGTTGTCTGGGGCGAGTTCGAGCCGAACGACGAACGATCGGGCTCGATCCACGTCCCCCTGATCTCCGCGGGCCGACGTCTGGCGACCGTCGAGCTTCGACCCGACCCGGAACGAACGTCGCCATTGAGCTGGCTAGGCGCGGTCGCCCCGGCCTGGAGTCAGTGGGCGGCACTTGTCGATGAGCGTGCATGCCTTGACGCACGGCTCAATCAAGTCCTCCGCGTCTCGCGACAGCGTTCCGATACCGAGGAGCCCCGGCTCCGAACCTCCAAGCTTGAGGCCCTGGCTGAATTCGCCGCGGGCGCCGGGCATGAATTGAATAACCCACTGGCGGTCATCGTCGGCAGGGCGCAGCTTCTTCTTGTCGGAGAGACCGACCCCAAACGAATCCGTTCCCTCCGAGCCATCTTGGGCCAGGCTCAGCGGGCCCATCGAATTCTGCGCGACCTGATGTATGTGGCCCGTCCTCCCGAGCCGCGTTCGCGATTCTGTAACCCCGACGAGATCGTGAAACAGAGCCTGCGCGATGTCCGTGCCGAGGCCGAAGACCGCCAGGTCCGGGTTTCGGTCGAGATCACCGAGCCCTCCTTGCGCGTCTGGACCGACCCTGATGCGCTCCGGCACCTTGCCGACTCCCTCGTGCGGAACGCGCTGGAATCAACTCCGTCAGGGGGACTCGTGAAGTTCCTTTCCGGAAGCGACGGGCAGACACTAAAGTGGTCGTTGCAAGACAGCGGGAGGGGGATCACGCCTCGTGAAGGGGTGCATCTTTTCGACCCGTTCTTTTGCGGTCGCGAGGCCGGGCGTGGGCTCGGGATGGGCCTGCCTCGGGCTTCGCGATACGTCACGCTCGCGGGAGGTGAGATGCGGTGGCACTCCCTTCCCGGTAAGGGGTCGACATTCCTCGTTCGTATTCCGCTTTCAGAGCCGCCTGGTCCGCCGGATTTTTCGGCCGAGGGTGCGGGTCCGCCGCCGTCGGGCGGGCAGACCCGCGCCGCGGTTGCCTAATTCTCAAGCAATCCCTGCCGCCATCACCATCGAGTCGGCGATGTCGTGGCATTCGACACACAAATAGGTGACGTTCAAAGGTTCGTCGTAATCCCAGTGATGACGTTCGAGACGTCTTCGCCTCCGGCACCACGAGCAGCATTTCGGTCGCGTGATCAGGCCGAGTTGCTCACCAAGGGCGGCCGCATAACGCGCCGAGCGCGTCCGGATTCGCCTGGGGCGAAGCTTATCGACGCTGATTTCCAGGTGTCGGCGGAGGCGGGTGAATTTGGCGTGGAGATGATTGTGACGGCCCTTTTTCATCGTTCGTGACCCGTGTGAGGAACGATTTGCCACCCTGTTTCGGACGCGGGGAAGGCGAGTTCCAATCCATCGACGAGACCCCGCGAGGCGTCCCGGCTTGCTCCTGGTCACTGATCTGGGCACTGAGAGAAGAGAGCAAAGAAAGTACCAAATCTCTTCGTTCGTTCGATTGATTGACAAAGCATTTTTGACGGCGATGCAATCCTGAAACATTCAAGGCCTTGCCGGTCGGGCTGTGGGCTTTCATGATAGATGTCGGGCTTGTTCGGCCGGGTCGCGTCCTTTGTCGGAGACTTCACGTTGAGCCTTGATCGATCGACACTTGACCCGGACGTCATGTTCACGAGGAGGAACCTCCTGTCGCGGGCTTCGGCGGCGGCAAGTGTGCTGGCACTCGGAGGATTCCAGGCGAATCGTGCGGTTTTCGCGGACGAGCCGACTGCGGGTGTGCCGTTGATCGTGCGAAATCGACGCCCGCTCGACCTTGAAACTCCGGTCGCGTCGTTCGACTCGTTCTTGACCCCGAACGACGCGTTTTTCGTCCGGAGCCATCTAGGTGAGCCCGCCGAAAGCGCGAAGATCTGGCCGATCGAGATCGGGGGTTTGGTCTCGAAACCGCTGACCCTCGACAAGCTCGGACTCGATCGATTCGCCAAGGTCACGGTGACCGCCGTCTTACAGTGCGCGGGGAATGGCCGCGCGTTCTTTAAGCCGAACATGCCGGGAGTCGGCTGGGAACGGGGGGCGGTCGGGAATGCCGATTGGGGAGGAGTCCGCCTGGCTGAGCTACTGGAGAGTGCGGGGATCGATAAGCGGTCCCTACACGTCCATTTCCTCGGGGCGGACGGCCCCCCCAATCCCAAGACCCCGCTCTTCCTGCGAAGCATCCCGATCGAAAAGGCGCTGCATCCCGACACGGTCATGGCGACGACGATGAACGGGGTGCCGCTACCACACCTCCACGGCGGGCCGGTAAGGCTGGTGGTTCCGGGATGGGGAGGGAACCACTGGATGAAGTGGGTCCGCTTGATCCGCCCGGCGATGGAAGAAGCCCCCGGTTTCTACATGCAAACGGCGTACAGGATGCCGAAAAAGCCGATGCCGCGCGACGTCGTGCTCAAGCCGGCGGACCTGATACCCGTCACCGCGATGAACGTGAAATCCCTGATCACATGGCCTCTTGAAGGGTCAACGGTCCGGGCCGGGAAGATCGAGATTCGCGGGGTGGCGTGGACGGGGGAAGGACAGGTCACCCGTGTCGAGGTCGCCGTCGGTAACTCCTCCTGGCGGGATGCGACCTTCGAGGGCGACTTGAAGTCGTGGAGCTGGCGACGCTGGCGGTTGGATTGGGTCGCGGAGAATTCGGGCAAGATCGCGGTCACGAGCAGGGCAACTGATTCCACGGGGAACACGCAACCCGGTTCGACCCCCTGGAACAAGAGCGGTTACTTATGGAACGCGATCGACCGGGTTAACTTTGAGGTGGGTTAAACGCCGTGAGAACCTCGAACACAACGCGCTTTATGCTTCTGGCTCCGTTCCTCGCGCTGGCGGCAGTCGTTCTGACAGGTGTTCCGCAGATCTCGGCGAACGACGACGATGACGACCGGGAGTACTCCAGAATCACTGCAAAGCGCGCGATCGTCGAAAACTGCCGAATCTGTCATACCGACGACCTGATCTCCGCGCAAAGGCTGACCCCCTCGCAGTGGAAAGCGGAGGTGGAAAAGATGGTCGGCTGGGGTTCGCCGCTGGTGAACGAGGACCAACCCAAGGTCATCGCCTACCTGGCGGAAGAATACCCCGCCACCGCTCCGAAAAAGGCGGCCGAGCGGATCACTCTGGAGAAGGCGTTTTCGACGGAGCGTCCCGAAGGCGGCCTTGAGAAACATGGCGACGCCGTCATTGGAGAAGTCCGATTCCTCAAGGACTGTGCCAACTGTCACGGCAAGAACGGACAAGGGGCCGAACTCGGCCCAAATCTCGTTGAGAAGTCAGTTCTCTATCGGCCCGGCGACTTCCACTCGGTGATAAAAGAAGGCCGGGGTCGGATGCCGGGGTCGAAGGATCTGATCAGCCCCGAAACGAGCGACGACATTGCGGAGTGGCTCCGGGGTCGACGTTTCATGCCAGGATCCTGAAATGTTGGATGGCGGATGCCCGATGCGGATGCCGGATTGGGATTTTGCCGATCGGTAATCCGTCATCCACCCTCCTCCTCGACGAGTCCAGCTCCTAAGCGAGAAACCGCTCGCGAGCCATCAGCGCCGCGCCGAGCATCCCTGCGTCGTCTCCGAGGGCGGCGGCTTCGATCTTGATCTTGCCCTCGGGATCCGTGAGGGCTTGCTCCCTCGTGCTGCTCCGAACGAGATCGACCCAGGGTTCGCCGAGGGCTCCGGCCACGCCTCCCCCGATGATGATGATCTCCGGGCCGATCAGGTTCGCCACGCTCCCGAGCGCGAGACCAAGGAAATGCGCCGCACGTCGGACCTCTCGGTTGGCGACGTGGTCGCCCGCCGCGACGGCCTCGGCGAGGTCGCCACTCTTAAGCCTGCCTCCTTTTCGGGCGATCTTCTCCGAGAGGATCGTGGGAATCCCCCTCTTGATCGCCTTGCCGATCCGCCTGGTGATCGCGGTGCGGCTGGCGAGGGCTTCCAGGCAGCCGCGGCGTCCGCAGCCGCATCGAGGTCCTCCCGCCTTGATGATGATATGGCCGACTTCCCCCGCGTTGCCCGTCGAGCCGGTGACCATGATACCGTTCTGGACGAGACAGCCGCCGATCCCGGTGCCGACGAAAGCCGCGAACATGTCTTTGTATTCGCGACCCGCGCCAAGGCGAAACTCTCCGTAACCCCCGACGCGGACGTCGTTCTGAAGCAGGACCGGACGTTTCAGGATCGTCGACAGCAGGGGTGCGAGCGGGAAATTCTTCACGTTCATATTTGAGCTGAAGAGGATCACGCCGGATTCGGAGTCGAGCGGCCCGGGCGACCCGATCGCGGCGGCGGCGATTTCTTCTCGATTCATCCCCGCGGCGACAAGTGCCTCGTCGAGTGCTTCAACGATCGCCTGGAGGATCGCCTCCCCCCCCTCTTGCGCGGGGGTGGGGCGCTTCGCCTTGCCAAGAATCTGGTGATCGGGCCCGATCACGCCCGCGAGGATCTTCGTCCCGCCGAGGTCGATCCCGGCGACGATCGGCCCGTTCCCATTTTCCGACACTTCACGCCTCGCTTTCCGTGTCGTGCCGTCGATGCGAGTCGCGCATCGATCGTTCGCACGCCGGCAGATCTTACCCGATCATGCGGCTCCGTCCAAATTCGACGTGCAACTTTTTGGAGGACGCTGAGTCGAAAAAATACGATGGTTACTCTCGGGTAGATCGGTCCGAACAGGTCCGAACGCCCGCCGCTTTTGGTAGTCTGTTGACTGTCGGGTCGCGACGCCCGAAATCCAATCGCTTCCCCTGGGCAAGCGTTTTTATGAGCGACGAATCGGCGATCTCCCGGCCTCGGTTCTTCCGGACGGTGGGGTGCTTCAACCTGATCTTCGGCGGTGTTCTCATACTCTGCGGTGGTCTTGGGCTTTGGATCTTCGTGCCGTTTCTGGTCGAGAACAGCCCGTTCCGGCTCGACCCGGCTCAGACCGGCGAGATCGTCGTCGAGATGCGCAGGCAGATGATCGAGGACGCCCGCAGAGACGAACGGAACGCCCCCGACCCCGCCTCGAAGGAAAAAGCCAGGAAAACCCGCGAGTCGATCGAGGCGATTCCGGAATCGCTCGAAGGCAAGGTTAGGGCGTGTAGACAATACCTGGGCAAGATGCATTGGATAGGCTACCGCAACAGGATCATGATCGATGCCACATGAACGAATCCGAGGAAGTTTCGGG
>JAYUFP010000901.1:0-9603 GCA_043738665.1 Isosphaeraceae bacterium | reverse complement strand
CGATCATCCGCACCCTGTTCCTCGACTTCGAAGGCAAGGACTGGGAAGCCGAGCTGGGAGATTTCACCCGTTCCGACGTGGAAGTTCCGGCGACCTTGACGGTCGATGGCAAGAAATATTCGGGAGTCGGGGTCCACTTCCGCGGCATGTCGTCCCTCTTCATGGTCCGCGAGGGGCAAAAGCGGTCGTTGAACGTCTCGGTCGATTTCGAGAACGCCGACCGGCGGCTTTACGGCTACAAGACGCTCAACCTGCTGAACTCGCACGAGGACCCCACGTTCCTGCACTCGGTGCTCTATCTCGACATCGCCAGACGCTACATCCCCGCGCCCAAGGCGAATTTCGTGAAGGTGGTGATCAACGGCGAGAGCTGGGGTCTTTATGTGAACGCACAGCAATATGATAAGAAGTTCTTGTCGGAGAACTACCCGGGCGGCGGCGGAAAAGGGTCGCGATGGAAGGTGCCGGGGAACCCCGGGGCCGACGGAGGGCTGTCTTACCAGGGCGAAGACGTCGCCGAATACAAGCGCCGGTATCAGTTGAAAACGGGCGACGACGACAAGGCGTGGAAGCCCTTGATCGCGCTCTGCAAGACACTCGCTCAGACGCCGACGGAGAAACTCGAGGCCGCGCTCAAGCCGGTCCTCGACGTCGATGGCGCGCTCTGGTTCCTGGCCCTGGAGAACGTCCTGATCAACGGCGACGGCTACTGGATCCGCGCCAGCGATTACAGCATTTACCGCGACCCCAACGGGGTCTTCCACGTCATCCCCCACGACACGAACGAGACTTTCGGGCCGGCGATGATGTTCGGTCCTCCCGGCGGATTCGGCGGCGCCGGTGGTCCCGGCGGCTTCGGTGGCGGCCCCGGTGGTCCCGGCGGAGGCCCTCCGGGTGGTCTTGGTGGATTCGGTGGCGGCGGTCCTCGGCCGGGCTCGCTTGATCTCGACCCGTTGGTCGGCCTGGACGACGAACGCAAGCCGCTACGCAGCAAGTTGTTGGCGGTCCCCGCGTTCAAGGCGAAGTATCTCGCCCACGTCCGCACGATCGCCGAGGAGTGGCTCGACTGGAACAAGCTCGGGCCGGTCGTGACGGAATATCGCGCGATGATCGAGCCCGAGGTGGAGGCCGACACGCGCAAGCTGTCTTCCCTGGCAGCCTTCCGCAAATCGGTCGCCGAGACGCTTCCCGCCACGAAAGACGCGCCCCGGGGACGCGAGGCGATGAGCCTGCGGGCGTTCGCCGAAGGGCGTCGCAAGTACTTGCTCAGCCTCCCGGAAGTCAAGAACGCCAAGCCCTGATCGCAACGGGAAGGCGGCCGATGACGGGTCGATTTACCCCGTCGTCGGCCATCCACTTAACTTGTTCCCACGGTCTCCGCGGGAACGTCGTCCTGGACGCCCAGCGTCCGCATTTTCCGGCCGGAGACGACGCAGAGCGTCGAAGACGGCACTACCACGCGGGGCATGGGAACGAGAGCGTCGTTTGTTTCTGTTCGGTCATGGATCATTTTTCATCGGTCATCTTTAGTTCATCCCTCCGCGCAGGAGTCTTTCATGCCCGAGTGGCTGAACGCGTCTTTATCAACGAACTCGACGGCACCCCCCTTGATGATCGCCTGGAGGGTCGGAGCCGCCTTGCTGCTGGGCGCGGCGGTCGCCGGGATTTACCGCTGGGCGAAGCGTGGAGAGACCGTCCAGTGGACGTTCTTGACGACGCTGATCTTGCTCGCGACGGTGATCGCGATGGCCACTCAGGTCATCGGCGACAACGTGGCGAGAGCCTTCAGCCTGGTCGGGGCACTCTCGGTGGTCCGCTTCCGGACCGTGGTGAAAGACACGCAAGACACGGCCTTCGTGATCTTCGCGGTGGTCGCCGGAATGTCGGCGGGGGCGAACCACCTGATGGTCGGACTCGTCGGACTGGGCGTCATCGGGATCGCGTCGCCTGCCCTCTGGCCCCGTCGCCGCACCAACGAATGGGCGACCGTCGAGAGCACCCTCGCGCTAAGAGTCACGATCGCGGGCGGAGTGCAGTCGTCGGTGGAGCAACTCCTCGCGACCATCGCCGACCGCCCGGCGATAACGTCGGTTTCGACGGCGAAACAAGGCTCATGCCTCGACCTGACCTACCGGGTCCGCCTCCGCCCGGGCACCGCGCCGGCGACGGTCGTGGCCGAGTTGAACATGATGGAAGGGGTCGAGAGCGTCGAGTTGAAACGCGATTAGAACGGTTTTCGTTCGACCTTCGTGGTACTCGAATCTTTCGCCCATCGAGCTAATCTCTTCCTTCCCTTGACAAAAGTCAGAGGCCGCTTCTAAAATGCGATCCTTTGACGATTGTAAAAATGGGCATTGAGAAGAGGTCGAGGTCATGCAGCGCATCGGTTTCGCGATCATCTTGGCGGTCGTAGGGACGGCTCGCGGGGCGCTCGGCCAGGCTGAGGATCGCCTGAAGTCGCGGTTCGACGCGGTCGTGAAGGCGCAAGACGAAGCCTCGGCGCGTTATCACGGCGGGCTTGCCGAGGCGAAGACTCCCGAGTCATCTCAGGCGGCCATCGACAGATTTCTCAAGGATGTTCACAAGAATACAGAAGACGCTTTGGATATGGCAAAGGCGTATCCGAACAATCCGCTTGTCATCGATGTGTTGAAATTTGTGGTCCGGACGGCCCGCGCGGGGCCGGGTGACGAGTCGTATCGAGCGATGGAGATCCTCGCCAGGGATCACACGCGAGCCCCGGGAATGGGCGAGTTCTGCGGGCAGTGCTTCTACTTCTTTCACTCACCGGTCAGCGAGAAAATGATCCGCTCAGTACTGGCGACACACCCTAACCGCGACGACCGAGGCTTCGCCTGTCACGCGTTGGCGGAGTACCTGAAATACAAGGCGAAGATGGTGAGGAGGCTCCGCGAGTCTCCCGACCGGATCAAAGATTACGAAGAGACGCGAGGGAAGAATGAAGTCGAGCGATTCGTGAAAGAGACGGACCCCGACGCCCAGGAAAAGGAGGCCGAATGGTTGCTGGAGCGAGTCGTTGCGGAATTCGGCGACGTCAAACACCCGCTCGACAAGAGAACCGAAGGCGAATTCGCCGCGGGTGAATTATTCGCCATGCGGAACCTCACCGTCGGGAAGGTCGCGCCCGAGATCGAAGGGAAGGACGATAAGGGGACGACATTCCGCTTGAGCGACTACCGCGGCAAGGTGGTGGTGCTGACCTTTTCCGGCAACTGGTGCGGGCCTTGCGTGGCCATGTATCCCCAACAACGTACACTCATTTCTAAGTGGAAAGACAAGCCGTTCGCTCTTTTGAGCGTGACCACGGACAGCACATTGGAAACACTTGCGATGGCGATCGACGAGGGCAAGATCACCTGGCGATGCTGGTGGGATGGCGGCACCGACGGCCCGATCACCACGCGTTGGGGCGTTGGATCGTTCCCTTCGATCTTCGTCCTCGACAAGCAGGGCGTGATCCGTTTCATGGACGTCAAGGGCAAAGACTTCGACGCGGCGGTGGATTCGCTTCTGGAAAAGTAGGTCGAAGGACGGCGACGTCGTGGACGATTGCCGTCGATTTGATGATATGCAAAACGCTTAATCACATCAATTTTATAACGGGATGAAATAATTATCACGTTCGTGAGATCAAAGCTTTTTGAAAATTTCATCGATGCCGATCCGCCACCCCGGAGCCGCCGACTCGGCTTCGGCGATTTCACCGCTGACGAAGGTCGTGGGTCGGCCCGGGTTCGAAGCCGGATAGACGAGCACCCGTTCGGCTTTGGTGTCGATGTCCCAGACGACGCGGGTTCCGGCCTCGAAATAATCGACCCGCTTCTCGGCCAAGGCTCGTTCGGCGGCGGGGCCGTAATCGTTCTCGCTACGGACTTCGACGGCGAGGGTCGGCGGGCTTTTGATGAACTTCATGGCATCGTTCAGGAACGGGCCGACATAATACGAAACGTCGGGGCTGAAGGATTCACGCCCCGAGGAAAGCTTGGGTACGGCAAACCCCATGCTTTCGGTATAAGCCTCGCCCTGGCCGGTGGATTCGGCGTAGTCGTCCAGGCTTCGAAAAATTCGACCCGCGACCCGGTTGGGTTTCCTTCCCGTAGGCCTGAGTTGAACGATCCTTCCGCCGATCAATTCGGCCTTTCCTTCGGTCCGAAGAAGGTCGTCGATCGTGGCTCGCTTGGGACTGACAGTCGCCATGACGGAATCTCCGGGAGTGCCGAACCAATCGGGCCGACCCTCACACCTTCGATCTCAGCAAATCCTGCAACGCATACACGTCGAGCTTGCCTTGCCGCAGGCGTTCCAACGCGGCCAGGGCGGCTTTTGCCCCGGCGATCGTCGTGATGCAAGGGATGCCATGGCTCACGGCCGAGGCTCGGATTCGACCTTCGTCGGTCCGGGCCCCTTTACCGCTGGGTGTGTTCACGATCAGGGAGATCGCCCCATTGGCCAGGTGGTCGAGCAGGTTCGGACGGCCTTCGTGAATCTTTCGGACCGGGGTGAACGCGATCCCTTCCTCCGAGAGCGCGGCGCCCGTTCCGCCGGTACACATCAACGTGTAGCCCATTGTCGAGAGTGTCCGCGCGATCGGGATCACCGCGTGCCGGTCCCTGGGGGCGACGCTCACGAAGACGGTGCCGGTCACCGGCAGCTTGTTGTAGGCGGCGACCTGGCTCTTGGCGAACGCCGCCGCGAAGTCGCGGTCGATCCCCATCACCTCGCCCGTCGAACGCATCTCGGGGCCGAGCACGATATCGACTCCGGGGAACTTCGCGAATGGGAACACGGCTTCCTTCACCGACACGTATCCGGGCACGGGCTCGGTCGTGATCCCTTGCTCTTGCAGGGTCTTGCCCATCATCACCCGCGCGGCGACCCGCGCCAGGTTCAGGCCCGTCGCCTTCGAGACGAACGGCACGGTTCGCGAGGCCCTCGGGTTGACCTCAAGCACGTACACGTCTCCGCCTTTGACGGCGAACTGGATGTTCATCAATCCACGAACATTGAGCGCCTCGGCCAGGACATACGTTTGGCGCTTCAGCTCGGCCACGATCTCGTCGGAAAGGCTGTACGGCGGGATGGCGCACGCGGAGTCTCCCGAGTGGATTCCGGCCTCCTCGATGTGCTCCATCACTCCGCCGACGATCGTGTGGATGCCGTCGCAGACCGCGTCGACGTCGACCTCACTGGCGTCTTCGAGGAACTTGTCGATCAGCACGGGGTGGTCGGGGCCGGCCTCGACGGCCTCGTTCAGGTAGCGTGCCAGGCTCGACTCGTCGTAGACGATCTCCATGCCGCGGCCGCCCAGGACGAAGCTGGGGCGGACGACCACGGGGTAGCCGATCCGGTCGGCGATCCGGCGGGCGTCTCCGAAATTCGTCGCGGTGCCGTTCGGAGTTTGTCTCAGCCCGATCCGGTCGATCACCAGGCGGAAGCGGTCGCGGTCTTCGGCCAGGTCGATGCTCTCAGGGCTCGTCCCCACGATCGGCACGCCGGCCGCCTCCAGGGCGCGCGCCAGGTTCAAAGGGGTCTGCCCGCCGAACTGCACGATCACCCCCGTGGGCTGGATGCGCTCGCAGATGTTCAAAACATCCTCGACCGTCAGGGGCTCGAAAAAGAGTCGGTCGGACGTGTCGTAGTCGGTGCTGACGGTCTCGGGGTTCGAGTTCACCATGACGACTTCAAAGCCGTCGGCCTTGAGCGCGAACGCAGCCTGGCAACAGCAGTAATCGAACTCGATCCCCTGACCGATCCGGTTCGGCCCGCCGCCGAGGATCATCACGCGGGGCTTATCGCCGACCCTGGCTTCGTCTTCGTCTTCATATGTGGAATAGTAATAAGGCGTGACCGCCTCGAACTCCGCGGCGCACGTGTCGACGAGCTTGAACACGGCCGAGACGCCGCGCTTCCGCCGTTCGCGACGGACTTCCGACTCGGTCATCCCCCAGAGGTGGGCGAGCTGCCGATCGGAAAACCCGTTCCGCTTCGCCTCGCGAACCAAAGCGGTCCCAGCCGCTTCGAACCCATCGACGGCGCGGAGGCGGTCTTCGACGTTGACTAATTCTTTCAAGTGCGCCAAAAACCACGGGTCGATACCCGTGAGCGAGTGGATCTGATCGATCGTAAGGCCCGCGAGCATGGCGTAGCGGATGAACCAGGCGCGTTCGGCGTTCGGGGTGGCGAGCTTCGACTTGATCTCGTCCATCGTCGGCTGTCGTTCGGTCCCCCAGAGATCCTTCTTGTCGCAGCCGAACCCGAACCGGCCGACTTCAAGGCCTCGCAAGGCTTTCTGGAACGATTCGCGGAACGTCCGGCCGATCGCCATCACTTCGCCGACGGATTTCATCTGCGTGGTCAGGACCGGGTCGGCTTCGGGAAACTTCTCGAACGCCCACCGGGGGATCTTCACGACCACGTAGTCGATCGTCGGCTCGAAGCAGGCGGGGGTTTCGCGAGTGATGTCGTTCTTGATCTCGTCGAGGCGGTAGCCGACGGCGAGCTTGGCGGCGATCTTGGCGATGGGGAAGCCCGTCGCCTTGCTCGCCAGGGCCGAGCTTCGGCTGACTCGCGGGTTCATCTCGATCACGATCATCCGGCCGTCTTTGGGGTTCACGGCGAACTGGACGTTCGACCCGCCGGTCTCGACGCCGATCTTGCGGAGGATGGCGAGCGAGGCGTCGCGCATCCGCTGGTATTCCTTGTCGGTGAGCGTCTGCGCGGGGGCGACGGTGATGCTGTCGCCGGTGTGGACGCCCATGGGGTCGAAGTTCTCGATCGAGCAGACGATGACCGCGTTATCAGCGCAGTCTCGCATGACTTCCATTTCATATTCTTTCCAGCCGATCACGCTCTCCTCGACGAGGATCGAGTGGACGGGGGAAAGTTCCAGCCCATAGGCGACCATCTTGTCGAACTCTTCGCGATTATAAGCGATACCGCCGCCGGAGCCGCCCAGAGTGAAGCTGGGGCGGAGGACGCACGGGAGGCCGATTTCGTCGCGGATGGCCCGGGCTTCTTCGATGGTGTGGACCAGGAAGCTGCGGGCGCTTTCGAGACCGATCTCTTCCATGCACTGTTTGAACAAGGCGCGGTCCTCGGCCTTGCGGATGGCGTCGGCACTGGCGCCGATGAGCACGCAGTTGTGGCGCGCAAGGGCCCCGTTCTCGGCCAGGGCGAGGCCGACGTTGAGGCCGGTCTGCCCGCCGAGGGTCGGCAGGATGGCGTCGGGCTTTTCGACGGCCATGATCTGCTCGACGACCTCGGGAGTGATCGGTTCGATATAAGTGCGGTCGGCCATCTCGGGGTCGGTCATGATGGTGGCCGGGTTCGAGTTGACCAGCACCACCTCGTAGCCTTCCTCGCGAAGGGCCTTGCACGCCTGGGTGCCGGAATAATCGAACTCGCAGGCCTGGCCGATGATGATCGGACCCGCGCCGATGATCAGGATCTTATGGATGTCGGTACGCTTGGGCACGGCGGGTTCTCTGGCGGTTAGCCTGGCTTGCGGTGATTTTTGAGAGAAATCTTTGACCAAAAGAGGCGGTTGATAGGCGCTCGGCGAGCCTTCCGGCCGGGCGGGGGACGGCGGTCGAAGGCTCGATCTAAGTCATGGCCGTCACGCCGGTTGGGTCGACGCCTTGCGAAGAAGCATCGAAAGGCGCGCGGCGGGCCGCGCCCACCCAAAACCGGACGGCGCGGCCCAAAATTTTCCGACTTTAGCACGAGAACGGCGCGCGGGGCAAGGTGAGACGTTGTTTCCTGAAAGGGAAGAAGGAAAGCGGGCCGCTCAGATCGAGGTGCCCGCGCGGGAGATCTGAGAGTCGTAAGAAAGTTGGAATCGACTTCACATGGGAACTAAGGTGTAGCCCGTTTCGGGAATATACGTCGCTTCAAAATCCAGATGCGGGCTCATTTTTCGTGAAAAGTCGTGGATCCGCGGGTTGGAAAATTGGGCGACGTCGATGATTTCCAGTCGACCCGGCGAGAGGAGAAGGAGGTCGCGCCCGAACGCCAAATTGACATCGATGGGGTCGCATGGGAATTCGCCGACCGTCACCGGCGAATCCAATTCGGAATCGCCGAGGAATCGGCTCGCCAAATCTACAAAAATATAGAAGCGCCTGCTCGTCAAAAGAAAGACATGTCCGTTGCAACTCAACAGCCGATACGCCTTCCCTGACAATCCGTCGAAGCGGAAAGTCCGAGGCTTTCGGTCAGTGAATACGTCGCGCACAAAATGGATGGAGTTGTCGATTCCCACGACGGCAAGTCCGAAAGGGAACTCCGCATTGGTGATGGGAGTGACATCCACAATGTCGAGCTTCGAAAATGTCCACCGGCTTCCGGACCAAGAATCGCCGTTGCGGAGCACGACAGAGAGTCCGTCTTGGCGCAGTACGGATGCGACGCACTCTCCGTTGGGTGTAATTCCCATCACCGAGGCTTTGTAATTGTAGAAGGGGGTTTCCTTCAACCTCACCGTTGTTGAAACGACGCCGCCATCGCGAGGTTCGATGAATAACAAGCCGTCTTTTCCAACCGGGGCAATGAAATTACCCGGCGGCATCGCGGCGATCTCGTGAGCACCACGATCGATGAGGATAAGCCCAGATTTTCCATTATTAATTGAAGAAAAATCTCGGACTATCACGATATCGGCCCGAGTACTCACGCCGAGGAGGTCGCCGCTGAAGGCCACACCGTTAATCGCCTCGCTGGCTTTACTGACGAAGATCGGCCCTTGGACGTCGGTTTGAGAGAGTTCTCCGCTGAAAGAGAGCTTGCCGTCCACGGTCCCCAAGGAAATCAAGTTCGGCCGCGGACCCTCTCCCGCCCAAGACAGTTCGGACCCGGGAAACATCATGTCGGTGCTGATGACGGCCTGCTTATCCCCTGAAACGGACGGAATCATGCGTACTTTCCTTTCATCAAACGCGTCCGTTGCGCGGCTGTAAGTAAGCCCGCGTCTTGCATCTTCTTGAGAACGCCTGGCTCAGGACGCTGCTTCTGGCCCTGACGGTTTTGCGGTCCCGAGTCATTCAGTGGATAAAGTGGATATCCGTGCCAGGGCTCGTTCGGTCTTGCGCGCGGGAATTCGGCAATTTGTTGGCCGTCAGTTCCGATTTCCAGCACTTCGCCATCGGGGTCGTTACGAAGCCCATAAAGCCAGTTGCGATCATTGCTCAGATCGTGAAAGTCCGCCGTGTCGAAAACGGCGAATTCCTGGTCCTGAGTAAGAGTTGGAAGCCATTGGGCCGCGTCACCACTCCGACCGTGATGTTTCACGTAAAAGAGGTAGCGGTGTCTGCTCCGCCGCGTGGGCGCCGGGTGAATCGGGCCTGACGTCTCGCCGGTCGCCATCCGGTCTCTCCGACTCTGTCGCGGTTCGATCACGCCGACCCGGGGCATGACGTTCTCCTTTTGGTTCCGGAACGCGGACCCACTCTCCATTATAACGGACGCAAAAGGTTTGTCTCCTGCGAGTTGCTTCCGACCTTACAGGATGGGCCAGTGCGCCAACGGATTCCGGCACCGTTCGCTCCAGGCTTGGTGGAAGCCGAAAAAAGGTGTCAGGAACCGTTT
>JAYUFP010000900.1:0-3172 GCA_043738665.1 Isosphaeraceae bacterium | reverse complement strand
ATCAAGGTCACTGCCTCCTTGGCCCGGATGCCCGCCAGGTGGATGATCTGGCGGTAGACATCGTCACGGAGACGGTCGACCTGTCGGGGCTCGAGCCGCTCGACCGGAAGGTGGTCCCACCAGTCGTCGTGTTCGAAGACGGCGAGCCGGCCCAACGCGGCTTCGCAGCAGGCGATGGCGTCGTCGTCGGCCGCGTCGAACGCGAGCCGCTCGGCCTGCTCGGCGAATCGGTGGAACTCGGCGAGCCTGTGGAACTGGCCGGCCCGAGTCATGAACCGGGCGCGGAGGCCTGCCAGGCTGGGCTCTCCGCCGAGCCGCTGGGCGGCCCGAGCGAAAACCGCCTCGGCTTCGGGGAAGTGGTCGGTCCGGACGTGCAAGTCCCCGAGCTGCTCGTCGGCGAGACTGGACTGGCGGAGCCCCTCGACGTACGCCCTCGCCTGCCGGTTCTGCCGTTCGCGGACCGCGAGGCCCGCCCAACCCGCCGCGACGCCGATGGCGAGCAGCACGATGCAGGCCGCGACCGCCTGGCGATGCCGCCGCGCCCATCGCACCAGCCGCGCGGCCCTGCCCTCCCGGTACGCCGAGACCGGTTCGTCGGCGAGCCAATGTTCCAGGTCTTCCAGCAGGGCCTGGGCCGTCGGGTACCGGTCTCCCGGATGACGCGCCATCGCCTTGAGGGTGACCGCGTCAAGCGCCCGGGGGACCGTGCGGTCGACCTGCCGGGGCGGCGGGAACTCGCCGCGCTGGACGGCCCAGAGGATGCGCTCAAGGTCCGTCCCCTCGAACGGTGTCCGGCCGGTCAACAGGTAGTAGAGGATGGCTCCCAGGCCGTACACGTCGCTGGCAGGCCCCAGGTCGTCGAGCCTGCCCGCCGCCTGCTCGGGGCTCATGAACGCCGGCGTACCCATCGCCGAGCCGTGCTGGGTCGGGGCCGAGCCGCTCGCCGCCGACGGCCGCAGGGTCACCTCCGCGACAGGGTCGGGGCTGGGGCCCTCACGCCTCCCAAGCGCCTTGGCCAGGCCCCAATCGACCAACAGGGTCTCGCCGTAACGGCCGAGCATGATGTTGCCCGGCTTCAAATCCCGGTGCAACACCCCCCGGCTGTGAGCGTACGCAACCGCCTCGCAGACGTCGATGAATCGCTGGAGCAGCCGGCGAAACTCCAGTGCATGCTTGCCGGGGTCGCGGTCCGGGACGGCGTTCGATCGGTGAAAGGCGTCGACCGCCTCCTTGAGGCTATCCCCCTGGATGAACCGCATGGCGTAGTAAGGCATGCCGTCGGCGTAATGCCCCAGGCCGTAAACCGGCACGATCCCGGGATGCTCGAGCCCGCCGGTGACCTCGGCCTCAAGAAGGAACCGGGCGCGGCAGCCCGGGTCGTGCGCGAACCCCGGCTGAATCTGCTTCAGGGCGACGTCGCGGTTCAATTCTTCGTCGCGAGCGACGAACACCTCGCCAAGCCCGCCGCGGGCGTGCGGCCTGAGGATGCGGAACCGGGGGGAACTGTGCGGATGAACGGGCGGGATTGACGCGGCGCTCAGGAGGGTATCGACGCGCGCTCGATCGGTCGCCGCCAGCGCCAGGCTCGCCTGAACGTCGGGGTCGGCGACGCGTTCAAGGTCGCTCCGGGCTGGACCCAGCGCCGAGAGCGCCGCGAGGCTTTGATCGGGGTCGTCCCCGTGCCGCTTGAGGTGTTCGCCGACCAGAGCCTCAAGGAGTGCGTGACGACCCGTGTCGATCGCCCCGCGCTCGCGAAGGATCTGACCGAGCGGACGCGACCTGTCGGCGACCCACGCGTTGAAGGCGGAGAGCAGGTCAACGCGGCCGATGAAGTCGTTCTGAAACGCCAGGAGACCGAAGAGAAGTTCGCGGGCCGCGTCGCGTCGTCCAGGGACGGCGGCAGCGCCCAAGGCCGCTTGCTCAGCTCGATCGGCGGCGAACTCGTCGGGAAACCGGGTGTGGAATCCCGCGGCGGCTGGTCGGTCGCCGTAGCGGTGGCGGACGTCGTACTCTTGGCGGGCAAGTCGCCCGACGACCCGAGGATTCCGCAGCGCGGGAAACCGGGCCAGGTACGCCTCCACAACGTCGGGGTGGGGAACGGCGGGATCGGAAAACCGGCCGAACCGTTTCCACGCGAACTCGATTTCGAGGGCGACCAACTCCTCCAGAGTGGCCGGGTATTCCGGATGATCCGCCGCGGGAAGCACCGCCTCGATCGGTCCCGGCCGACCTTCGGCCCAACCCGCCTCGAATCGGCGACGGGCATCCACGTCGAGCGTCGGCTCATTCATGACGGCTCCTCCGCCCGAAGGATTCGCAACCCGAAGGCCGGGGACGGGTTTCGGAAGGTGATCGGGAAAGGGGATGGTCAAGCGAAACATCAGTATAAAGGGAGCACGGGCGGGGGCAAAGGATGTGGCGAGCCGAGATGCCTCGGCTGCCGAAAGGAAAAAGCCGCGACCGCCCCCAGCGCTCAATGGTAACCGTTCACACACTGGGAAGGCTGAAAACAAGCGGCATCCGCGCATCCCGGCGGTGAAATCTCACCATTTTGAGTATCCCAACCCCTTCAGTGTGCTTGATTTTCAGGGTTTCCAGGGTGTGAAGGGCTACGGGTTCACGACATCCTTGACGGGGATGGATGTGGTCGTGTGTCCGTCGCCCCAGTTCATGGTTGCGGACGTGGGGGCGGAGGGAAGATCGGCGACGGCGAATGTCGCCGCCGACGAGTGGGGCCTCGACGGGGACGATCGGATTCAATGTGAGGGTCAGGAGTTCTCGAGATTCGAGCCGCTCCGCCTCAAGGCAGGACCGCACCAAGGCAGGACCTGCCGCGACCGAAACGACGCCGAGCCCGAGACGGAGCGCCGATCACTGATCTCCCTGATAACAAGCCCGTTGGGTATCGACGCCGCCCCCGTCGATCTTGCGACGTTCCAAAGCAAGGAAGAGGCATCGGCACCGCTCGGGTTCGTCGGGGGGCGAGCCCGAGCGGGCGAATCTCTCCGCGGGAAGATCAATGCTTACCGTGTGACGAACCGGTCCCGAACGCGCCGGTTTTGATGATGTTCAGGGCATTCACCATTGCGACCTGGGCCGCCTGGATCGCCTGGTCCTGAGCTTGCGTGTCGAGGGCGATCGAAGTCGGCGATTGGTTGTTGAAGGTCGGAGT
>JAYUFP010000899.1:0-3175 GCA_043738665.1 Isosphaeraceae bacterium | reverse complement strand
CTGGAAAGGCTGAAAACTAAGGTTTTCTGAGCATCCGTGGGGCCAAAGCGACCATTTCGAGCCTGCTGCCCCCTTCAAAGTGCTTGATTCATAGGCTTTCCGGGGTGTGAACGGCTACAATCTAAGTTTCTCAGGATCGTGACACGGCAAACAAGGGGACGGGTTTCTCGTGAACTTGGACGGAATGAGGGCGGACGAGCGTGGAGGCAACTCTCGTCGCCCACCTCCCACGGTTCCGAGTCAATAGCTTGGTCCGAACATTGAGCAACGCCTGTTGCTGTGGTACCTTCATCGGGAGTCTGCGGGGAAGGCGTCGCTCTGCGAGTTTGGAATCCATGACAGTCTCAGCGGGGGGTTTTTGGGTAACCATGGCGACCTTCGAGAAGCCGAAGACGTCCCGGGACGTTCCGCTTGACCTCTTGCCCGTGATCCGAGAGTCGGGCGTGCTCAGCGACCGGCAGTTCTCCGATCTTCGCGCGAAGGTGCTCCGAGGGGATTATCCGACCGACTCCGTCGCGCTCGCGGAGCGACTTGTCGAGGAGAAAGTGCTCACGACGTATCAAAGTGAGCGTTTCCTCGCCAACAAGTCGCACGGATTGAAGGTCGGGCGGTACATTCTCCAGGACCGCATCGGCTCCGGCTCGATGGGACGCGTCTATCTCGCCCATCATCAGATGATGGACCGTCACGTCGCGCTCAAGATCATCGCTCCCGAGATCGTCTCGAACGAGAAGGTGGTTTCCCGTTTTCAGAGGGAGATGCGGCTCGTCGGGCGCCTCGACCATCCCAACGTGATCCGCGCTTTTGACGCCGACAAGATCGGCCGTATCCTATATATCGCGATGGAGTTCGCTCAGGGGCAGAGCCTGGGACAGCGGCTCAAGAAAGGGCCGATCCCTCCCGCGGAGATGGTGGATTACGCCGCACAGGCCGCGCTGGGACTGGCACACGCACACGCGCAAGGGATCGTCCACCGCGACATCAAACCTTCGAACTTGCTCCTGACGCACGAAGGCCAGATCAAGGTGCTCGACCTCGGCCTGGGGGTCTTGATGGAGGCCGACACGACGACATCGTTCGCCACCGCGGACGGTATCGCCGTGGGGACGGTCGACTACATGTCTCCGGAGCAAGCCACGGGCCGGGACGTCGACGGACGGAGCGACATATACAGCCTCGGTTGCGCGATGTATCACCTGATGTCACTTCAGCTTCCGTTCCCGGGAAAGTCTCCTTTGGAACGAATGGCGAACCGCATTAATCAGCGCCCGGTGCCTATCACGGATCATAAGCCGGAGTTCCCCCCCGGCCTGGTTCGCGTCCTCGACAAGCTGATGGCAACCAAGCCGCAAGATCGGTATCAGAACTGCGAAGAAGCCGCCGAGGCGCTTAAGGGACTGCTGAAACCGAAGACGCGCGCGGCAAAGCCCGCGGCGATTTCATCGCCCCCGGTTCCGCCACCGACACCGGTGGTGTTGAAAGTGAAACCCGACTATCCGCGATGGTTCCGCCCCCTGGCCTCGATCGTCGAGAGACGCCCGGTAACGGCTGCGATCGCGGTCGTCACCGCGTTGACGGCGCTCTTCGGGCTAGGATTTTTTCTGGGCCGCGTCATTCGCTGAGCGATCCAAGAACGAACCCAAACCCAACGCAGAGGCCTCATCTCAATGGTGGCCCGCGTGGGAATGTTCTTTCGGCTTGGCCGCGGCTTTCGAGGCTTCGGGCTTCGCCGTCGCGAAGATCGCGGTCAAGGCGGGGAGGATCTCGGGGTACTTGAACTTGTAGCCGAGTTCGAGGGCTTTTGCGGGCAGGACTTTTTGTCCCTTTGTCACGACGTGCGCGACCTCCCCGAGCAGCAATTCGAGCGCGGCGTCCGGGGGTCCGATCGGGATGAAGGGCCTCCAGAGCACTTTGGCCAGGGTTCTGCCGAAGTCAACGTGATGCACGGGATGAGGTGCCGTCCCGTTGATCGCGCCGGCCGCGGCTTCATTGTCGAGGGCCAGTAGGAAGATCCCGACGATGTCGTCGATATGAATCCAGCTCATCCACTGTGAGCCGTTACCCGGCTTGAACGAGCTTGAGGCCCCACCGACCGGGGCCGCTCCGCCCGGCAGCCATTTGTAGATTGGTGTCATTACACCGAGTGCCGCCTCGTCCCGGGCCAGGACGACTCCCGTGCGAACCGCCGCGACACGGACCCCTTGCGATTCCGCGGCGCGTCCGGCGTCTTCCCACTCACGACACACGACCGCCATGAAATCGCTGCCCGAGGGGCTTGATTCGGTCAGCTCTTCATCGCCATGAGGCCCGTAATATCCGATCGCCGAGGCCTGCACGAGGACTTTCGGACGGCTCCTCGCCTTTGCCATCGCGGTCACGACGTGCTCGGTCGAGTAGACCCGGCTGTCGCGGATCTTTCGCTTCACGGTCGGACCCCAGCGGTCGGCGAAGAGGTTGTGACCGACGAGGTTGACGACGGCGTCGCACCCGTCGACCGCCTCTTCCCAGGCACCTCGCTCGGACGGGTCGCCCTGGACGATCTGGGCCTGCCGCATCGCGGGCCTTCGGCGCGCTTCGTCGGCTTTTCGGGAGACGACCACGGGCTGGTCACCGCGTTCAAGCAGTCGGGCAATCAGATTGCGGCCGATCAGTCCTGTGCCGCCCGTGATGAAGACTCGCATCGGAAGAAGCCCCTTGAAGCAAAACGGACGGAGCAGGAGTTCGGTCCAGGACGCCCCCGGACCGCCCCGCTCACGGCCGCGTCGGATGATCATCTTGTAGCGATATCGAACGGAACGTCAAGCTCCCAGCGCCTTCTTTACGTCTCTCGAGGCACGGCAACACCCCGACTTACACATAAGAACTTCACGGCACGCTCGGTTGGCCTGAGCCCCTGATTCTGGTAGGATCTAAGAGTTGAGTGCGAGGCAATGACGGCTGCCGCGGGTGAACGGGTGAACGCGCCCGATCACACTCGATCCGGCCTCTGGGAGCTTCCCCGAACGATGAACGCGAGCGTCCGCAAACTGTTCGAGTTGCCGGGGTTCCAGAAGTACAAACGGCCCGCGCCGCTGATCCTCGTCAACGGACTGGCCGAGCAGGCGGAAAGCTGGTTCGCGAATCGTCAACACCTGTCGAAGCACTTTGACGTCAAGATCCCCGAGATCCTCGTTTA
>JAYUFP010000898.1:0-9635 GCA_043738665.1 Isosphaeraceae bacterium | reverse complement strand
TAGTGTACAAGGTCAACCCCGCCCCTTTTGAAGGAAGCCCTCAAGGACGAGGCGTTTTGGGAAATTGTAAGCGGCGTCAAGCTCCCGCACTCCAAAGTATGAGTCCGGACCCCTGTGGAGATCCCCTGATCCTCGGGGTAGCATGACGGGGAAGAGAAACGTCTCCGCTTCGGGAAACACGCTCATGCAACTTCGCAGGCTTGTCCTGGTTCCGCTCGTGAGGTTATTGATGAGCTCGATCCCAAATTCGAGCGCGGCCACCGCTGATGATATTCATTCGTACGGCAACCCGGACCAGGTTCGCGTCACACATGTGGGCCTCTTGCTCGACGTCTCATTCGAGAGTCGCGCGATTGGCGGCATGGCGTTCTTGACCGTCGAACGAGCGCCGGGCGCTCCACCGGATGCGCCGTTAGTCCTTGATACCCGTGGATTAAAGATCAGTGGGGTGTTTGTAGGGAACGATAAAGCTTTATTTGAACTTGGAAAGGAAGACCCGATCAAAGGGTCATCACTTAACATCAAGCTCCCTCCGGGGACCACGAGCGTCTCCGTCGCCTACACGACAACGAAAAACTCGACCGCCTTGCAATGGCTCGACGCCAAGGGAACGGCCGGGGGCAAGCACCCCTTCTTGTTTACGCAGTCGCAGGCAATCCATGCGCGTTCGTGGATCCCGATTCAGGACTCGCCTGGAGTCAGAATCACCTACGATGCCACGATTCAAGTTCCTCAGGGCCTCGTCGCCGTGATGAGTGCGGATGGCAATGGGACTAAACCCACGCCGGCCGCCAATTTAAAGAGCTTTTTCAGTTTCTCCATGAAGGAGCCGATCCCCGCTTACCTGATCGCCTTGGCAGTCGGCGACTTGGCCTTCAAACCGCTCGGGCCACGGACGGGCGTTTTCGCCGAGCCGAGGGTCGTCGATTCGGCGGCAAAGGAATTCGCCGATACCGAGGCGATGGTTAGTATCATCGAGAAACGATTCGGACCCTACCGCTGGGGACGGTACGACTTGCTCGTGCTCCCTCCAAGTTTCCCGTTCGGAGGGATGGAAAACCCCAGGCTCACGTTCGCGACCCCTACCGTGATCGCGGGTGACCGTTCGCTGGTCTCACTGGTTGCCCACGAGCTCGCGCATTCCTGGTCGGGGAATCTCGTCACGAACGCGACCTGGCGCGACTTCTGGCTCAACGAGGGGTTCACCACATATCTCGAACGGCGCGTGCTGGAAGACTTGTACGGCAAGGAACGGGTCGACATGGAGCGAATGCTCGGACGCCGCGAGCTGAATGAGGAAATCGCCGAGTTCGCTCCCAAAGACCAGATCCTCCACATCGACCTCGCCGGCCGCGACCCCGGCGACGGGATGACCCGAATTCCTTATGAGAAAGGCTCGCTGTTCCTGGAAACCCTTGAAGCGACCTACGGCCGCGACCGCTTCGACACGTTCCTGAAAGACTACTTCAACCACTTCGCGTTCAAGAGCATCACGACGGCCGACTTCCTGGCGTATCTGAAGAAGAATCTGATCGACGTCGAGCCCAAAGCCACCGAGCCGATCGACCTGGTAACCTGGATCAACAAGCCGGGGCTTCCGTCGAAGTATCCGCCCGTCTCGTCGGATCGCTTCGCCAAGGTCGAGAAAATCGCGAGCGAATGGTCGGTGCCGAACGCCAAGATCGACGCCGAGACCGCCAAGGCTTGGACCACGCACGAATGGGTCCACTTCCTCCAGTCGTTGCCGAAACAGCTTCCCGCGGAGCAGATGACGGCTCTCGATTCGGCGTTGGGTCTGACGTCGCGTGGCAATGCCGAAGTCGCCGAGCAATGGCTGGTGATCGCGATCCGAAACGGCTACGCCCCGGCCGACGCGCGGCTCGAGAACTTCCTGACCTCGATCGGCCGCCGCAAGTTCCTCATGCCGCTTTACGGCGAACTGAACAAGACTCCCGACGGGGCGAAAAAGGCGAATCGCATCTTCGCGAAGGCCCGGCCGTTTTACCACCCGATCTCCGCCGATTCGGTCGCCAAATTGCTGGGTGTCGAGAAAACCCCCTGACGGCCGCCGAAAGGGACTCTCCATGACACACCCACTGATCCCCGCCACCGTGATCGGCAGTTGGTCGTTCCCCGGCTGGTACGACCGCTTCATTCGCGACGTTGCCGAACACCCCGAACAGTTCGGACCTGTCGACCGCGAGGAAACTCTTCGCGACGCGATCCGCCTGGCGATCGACGACCAACTTCGCGCCGGGCTCGATCGCGTCACCGACGGCGAGATGCAAAGAGTCGATTTTAATCTTGGCTTTTACTCATACTTGGCTGGACTTCGCCCCGTGCCTCAGGCGAGGCGATTGGGCGCACCGGCGCACGACCAGCGAGACAGGTACGTATGCGTTGCCGAGTTAACCGCTCCGCAAGGCTTGGGCGTCGTCAAGGAATATCGCCGCTTCCGCGAGCTCAGCAACGCGCCAGCGAAGATCCCGGTCCCCGGCCCGTTCACCCTTGCCGGCTGCGTCAACGGGGGCGACGTTTACTCCGACCGCAAGGCCCTGACCGAAGCACTGATTCCACTGGTCAACGCCGAACTCCGCGCCGTCGACGCTGAAGGGGCCGATTTCCTTCAGCTCGACGAGCCGAGCTTCGCCTGCCATCCCGACGAACCCGAATATTTTCTCGACGTGATCGCCAGGACTCTCGAAGGCGTGAAGGCTTACGTCAGCATGCACATGTGTTTCGGCAATTATCGTTCGCGGGCCGTGGGATGGCGGTCGTACGCCCCTCTGTTCCCGCACATCGGCAAGGCCAAGGTGAACCAGCTCGCACTTGAATTTGCCGGCCGGGAAATGTCGGAAATCGAGTTATTGCGTCAAATCCCGGCGACGATGGATGTAGCCGTTGGGTTAGTTGATGTGAAGAACACCTGGATCGAGCCGCCCGGATTGGTCGCCGACCGATTGAAAATCGTGTTGAAACACGTTGATGCATCGCGGGTTTCGGTGACGCCCGATTGCGGCTTCTCGCAAACAGCCCGACACGTCGCCTTCGCGAAATCGAAGGCGATGGCGGAAGGGGTGCGGATGGTTCGTGAGACGTTGAAGCCCGCCTAAGGCGACTCCGCCACCGTACGTGGACAGGAGAGACGATGATCGAACCCGTCTGTTCGGGTCAACCGCTGCTCGACGAGATTCACGCAACCACGCCGGCTTCCGGTGGCATCGCCATCTGGTGGCTTGGTCAGAGCGGCTTTTTGATCAAATCGCATCAAACAACGATTCTGATCGATCCATATCTCTCCGAACACCTCACGACGAAATACCGGAACTCCGCCAGGCCCCACGTCCGGATGACACGAGCACCAATCCGACCCGATCACCTGGCAGAAATCGACCATCTGCTGGTGAGTCACAAACACTCGGACCATTTTGACCCCGGCACGGTCCCCGACATCCTCAAGGCGTCGCCCGAGGCCATACTCGTTTTTCCCGAAGCCCTAGCCGAGTATGCAGGATCACTGGGGATCGACGTCAAACAACACGTCGGCTTGGACGCGGGTACGACCTTCAGCCGTCCGGGAATTTCAGTGCGAGCCGTCGCCTCGGCTCACGAGGGTCTCGACACCGACGACGTCGGACGCCATCTTTATCTGGGGTTCGTCGTCGAAATGGCGGGCCTCCGCGTCTATCACAGCGGAGACAGCCTGGCTTACGAAGGGCTTGCCGAGGCGATCGGTCCCGTCGATGTCATGTTCCTCCCGATCAACGGCCGCGACCCGTCGCGGGGGGTGCCGGGGAACATGACCGCGGCCGAGGCGGTGGATCTCGCCAACGTCGTGCAGCCTCGACACGTCGTGCCTCATCATTACGACATGTTTACGTTTAATACCGTGCCGGTCGGGGTCTTTGAAGACGAGGCCCGACGGCTTTCGCCAAGAATACGCCCCCGGGTTTTACAGTGCGGCGGGCGCTGGGAGGTTCAACGGTGAGCGTTACCCTTGGAATCGACATCGGGACGTCCGGAACCAAGACCATCGCCATCGACGAGACGGGGACGATCCTCGCCTCCGCCTCCGCCGAGTACCCCTGCGACCACCCCAGGCCGGGCTGGTCCGAACAGAGCCCCGAACTCTGGTGGCGGGCCACCTGCGAGACCGTCAAGAAGGCGCTCGACAAGGGAGGACTCAAGCCGAAAGACGTCGCGGGGGTCGGCCTCAGCGGCCAGATGCACGGGTCGGTATTTCTCGACGCCTCGGGGAACGTGATCCGTCCGGCCTTGCTCTGGAACGACCAGCGCACCGCCGCTGAATGTGTCGAGATCGAGGCCAGGGCCGGTGGCCGAGAGGCACTGATCAAACTCGTGGCGAACCCCGCGTTGACGGGATTCACCGCCCCGAAAATACTCTGGGTCCGCAAGAACGAGCCCGGGAACTGGGAAAAGGTTCGCAAGATCCTCCTGCCGAAAGACTATATCCGCTACAAGCTTTCCGGCACCTATGCCACGGAAGTCAGTGACGCCTCCGGAACCCTCCTGTTGGATGTCGCCAACCGCCGTTGGTCGAGAGCGCTTCTCTCCAAGCTCGACCTCGACATCGCGCTTCTCCCGGACTGCTTCGAAAGCCCCGAAGTCTCTGCGAACGTCAGCGCGATCGGATCGAAGGAATCGGGACTCGCGGAAGGGACGCCGATCGTGGGCGGAGGCGGCGACCAACCCGCCGGCGCGGTGGGCAACGGCATCGTTCGCAACGGTGTGGTCTCCGCCACGATGGGGACCTCCGGAGTCGTCTTCGCGCACGCCGACGAGCCCGGCTTTGA
Organism: Isosphaeraceae bacterium; assembly: GCA_043738665.1. Lineage (GTDB taxonomy): Bacteria > Planctomycetota > Planctomycetia > Isosphaerales > Isosphaeraceae > JAYUFP01. Next base: position 4,821 of record JAYUFP010000898.1, on the reverse strand, counting down.
CCCGCTCGGAAGGCTTCAACGCGGTTGTCATGCAGTTCCCGGAGCGTGGCACGTCATGGGCGTCGTTCTTTCGGCCGGGGGCTCCTTCCAGTGGTTCAGAAATGAGCTGGGCAAGGCGGAGATCGAGCGCGCCGGGCATCTGGGCGTCGATCCGTATTTCATCCTGACGGACGAAGCCGCGATCGCGGGAGTCGGCGCCGAGGGACTCTTTTTTCTCCCGTACCTCACCGGAGAACGGACGCCCCACTTTGACCCCGACGCCAAAGGGGCATGGGTGGGACTCACGGTGCGCCACGGCCGGCCCCACCTGATTCGGAGCGTTCTGGAAGGTGCGACGTACGCCATGCGGGACAGCCTTGAGCTGATCCGCGAGATGGGTGTCAAGATCGAGCAGGTGAGGCTCTCAGGGGGCGGGGCGAAGAACGTCGTCTGGAGGCAAATCCAGGCCGACATTTACGGCGCGGACGTCCACACGCTTAACTCCAGCGAAGGCCCGGCATTCGGCGTGGCCCTGCTTGCACAGGTCGGCACCGGAGGATTCGCAACCGTCGCCGAAGCTTGCGACGCGACAATCCGGCTCGAAGAGAGGACCGAAGTCGATCCACGCGCCCAGGCCTACTATGTCCAGGGTTATCGCGTGTACAAACAGCTCTATCAGGATCTGAAAGGGTCGTTCAAGGCGATCGGGGCGCTCGTCGCAGGGTCGCGTGCATCGAAGTAGCCTTCCGGCACGGAAGGGTCCGCAAATCCGGACCCCATGAAAGAGGGACATCCGCTTGGCCCGTCGCCCGCCCTCAAAACGTCGGATCGAACCCGCGCCGCGACCCGAACCGACCGCCGTCGTGGCGACCGCCGAACCCGCGCGCCCTCCGTTCTGGAACCATCGACGCCTCGCCTTCGCCGTACTCGCCTTGTTCACTCTCCACATTTCGCTCGCCGTCCAGAGCCTCGTCACCGAGAACCCCACGGTGGACGAGGTCGTCCACCTGCCCGCGGGAGTGACTTACTGGCAGACCGGCAAGTTTCGGATGTATCACCACAACCCCCCACTCGTGAAACTGGTCGCGGCTTTGCCTGTCGTTTTCTCAAGGCCGGTGGTCGATTACTCGAACAAGGCCTGGATCACCGAGCCTCCCAACAAGGCCGAGATCGCCCACGAGTTCATGCGGCTCAACGCGTCACGATATTTCGAGCTATTCACGCGCGCCCGGCTGCTCATGCCGCTGTTTTCCGTCGTCGGGGGGGTCGTCGTCTTTTTCTGGTCGAAGAGACTCTACGGGGCAGGCGGGGGCGTGCTGAGCCTGGCCCTGTGGGTTCTCTGCCCGAACGTCCTCGCACATGCGAGGCTCGTGACCACGGACATGGCCGCGACCGCGTTCGGGGTGCTCGCGACCTTCGTCTTCCGGCTCTATCTCAAACGCCCTTCGTGGCGGCTTGCCGCCCTCGCGGGTGCGGCGATGGGTTTGGCTCAACTCACGAAATTCAGCATGGTGGTTCTCTACGGACTCTGGCCGATTCTCGCGGCGGTGCAACTCACCACGTCGTCGGAATTTCGCCGGGAGTGGTTGAAGGTCGTCGGACACGCGCTGCTGGTTGTGGGGATGAGTGTACTTATTATTGACGTCGGCTACGGTTTCGAGGGCGTCGGCATCCCCCTGGGCGACTACGAGTTCGTCTGCCAGACGTTCACGAAGCCGGTCCCCTCCGGAATGCGCAGGCCCACCAGTTCCGACCAGCTTCTCAATGGCGCCTGGCATTTTCGAGTCAACCGGTTCCGGGGTTCGATCCTCGGCAAGGTTCGCGTCCCACTTCCCAAGCATTACATGCTCGGGTTCGACGACCAGAAGCTGGAAGCGGAAGGCATTCCGAACAAGTTCCTGGACTTGAAACTCGTCGGGCAAGAAGGGGACCAACTCCAGGGTTATCCCGTGTTTCTTCGCGGAAAACTCGACCAATCGAGCTGGTGGTATTATTATCTTTTGACTCTTGCATATAAGGTGCCGGAAGGGACCTGGATCCTGGTTCTGGGCTCATTCGTCGTTCTGTTCGCGTCGACTCGATCGCGGGCTTCGTGGTTCGACGAATTCGCCGTGCTGCTGGTTCCCGCGTTCGTTTTGCTCGTGATGAGCGTCTTCACGAACATCAACCTGGGACTTCGCTACGTCCTGCCGATCTTCCCTTACGTCTTCATCTCGGTGGGAAAACTGGCACCCTGGGCCTTGGGGTTCACCCTTCGCCCTCGCCGACGGGCGGCGCTCGGATTCGTTTATTTATCACTGGCGATGACGGCGGTCGCCACTTTCTCAATCCAGCCGCACTATCTGGCCTACTTCAATCAGATATCCGGCGGACCCCAACACGGTGCCGACCTATTGATCGACAGCAATATCGACTGGGGTCAGGATTTGGTCAACCTCCGTGGATGGCTCGAAAAGAATGCACCCGGAGAGCGTGTCGGCCTCGCCTATTTCGGGCAAGTGAATCCCCGGATCTTCAACGAACGGGGTGACGGCTTCGACTGGTTTTTACCCCCGCCGCGACCGGGCACCGTTCGCAAGGAAGACCCGATTCCGCGGTATCAACTGGACCCGGCGAACCTCCGGCTCAAACCGGGGCTTTACGCGGTCAGTGCGTCGTTGGTGAAGGGCCTTCCCTGGCGCGTTTACGACAGCCCGTGGAACGGCTACGGCCTCAAACGCTGGGCGCCGTTTTCTGTGTGGTTCAACGCGTATTCGTACTTCGAATTGCTCAAACCGGCCGAGAAGATCGGGTACTCGATCTGGATTTACCGGGTCTCGGCCGAAGACGCGGCTCGGGTCAATGAGCGCTTCTTCTCCGGTCATGTCAGTCCGCCCTCGTTACGATGACAGAGGCGCGGGATCGGCCCCGACCAAGCGTACCAAGGCAGACTCACCACCGAGATCGCAGAGCAATCGGGAGCCACTGGTTCCCGTTTGGCGTTGTCCTCGCCAAAAACCTCCCAAAGCCGAGCTTCTCTCCTCTCCCCGGTCTCGGCGACGGCTGCGATTGATCCCTTGCTCCGAGTTCCTTCGGCGTGATGACCTCGGTTTCCATCGACGACAGCGGGGTTCGCGCGAAGAAAAAACCTTGCGTCTGGGCACTCGGGACTTTAAAACGGCCCGACGCGTTGCGAACATGAGGGGGCGAAGGCATCCTCGGTCAAGGGGTCGGTCGGTCAGACAACGTCCCGGCGAGGCCGCTGAGGGTGATTGGTTGAAACTTTGCGGAGATTGGGACGGATGAGCGACAAGAACATCGCCGCGCGCACACGCGCGGCGCTCGATGCGGGCGAAGGCATCTTGCGGCTGGCCCCCACCTGGGTTCCCCGATCCTTCCTCATGCCCGGGGCGCGGCTGAAACTCGCCGCACAAGACCTTTACGCCCTGGGAACCCATCGCGGCGGGATCGACGAACGCTGGTTCTCCTCGACCACCGCCGCAGCGAATGATGGGGCTCCGTCTGACGAAGGGCTCAGCTACGTCGTCCACGAGAACGACAAGTTCACCCTCAAGGACGCCATCGACACCAACGGCGCCGAGATGATCGGCGAGGCGATCTGGTCGAAGTACAAGAAGTGGCCGGTTTACTCGAAGTTCTTCGACAACCTCGGCCCGATCCCCCACCACATGCACCAGAACGCCGAGCAGGCGGCCAAGCTCGGCCGCGAAGGGAAGCCCGAGAGCTATTATTTCCCCCCCCAGATGAACTGGACCGGCAATCACTTCCCCTACACCTTCATGGGCCTGGAACCTGGGACCACAAAGGACGACATCCGCAAATGCCTTGAGCGCTGGAACGAAGGCGATAACGGAATTCTCGACTACTCGAAAGCCTACCGCCTCAAGCCCGGAACCGGCTGGCTGATCCCCCCTTGCGTCCTCCACGCGCCCGGGTCGCTGGTCACGTACGAGCCCCAGTGGGGTTCCGACGTCTTCGGTATGTACCAGTCGATGGTCGAAGGCCGACGCGTGCCGTGGGAACTCCTCGTCAAGGACGTCCCCGAAGACAAGGCCCACGACATCGAGTACATCGTCGACCAGCTCGACTGGGAGAAGAACGTCGATCCTGATTTCAAGGCGAACAACTACCTCGAACCGATCGTTCATTCCCAGAGCGAAGCGCACGTCGACAAGTGGGTCGTCTACGGGACGGTCGACGGCAAGCAACTCTTCAGTGCCCGGGAACTGACGGTCCACCAGGGGGGCTCGACGACGATCAAGGACGACGGCGCTTATGGATTGATCGTCACTCAGGGGTCGGGAACCGTCGGCAAGACCGCGGTCGACAGCCCGATTTACATCCGTTTCGGGGAAGTGACCAAGGACGAGGTCTTCGTGACGGCGAAGCGGGCCGGTGAGGGCGTGACCTTCAAGAACAACGGGGCCGAGCCGTTCGTGAGCCTGCGGTACTTCGGCCCGGACGTTCACAAGACCTTGCCGGCGGTCGGCGACTTTCGCAAGGCGAAGGAAGCCATCACTTGAACGACACGTGGGCGGGTGAGATCGCCGGGGACCTCGACGAAGACGCTCTCGCCCGGATCAAGTCCGAGCTCGATCCGGGTGAGCGGCTGCTCTGGACGGGACGGCCGCGGAGCGAGTCCACGGAGTTCTCGACGGCCTTCAAGGTCTGGGGCCTGATCGGCCTGATCTTGTTCCTGAGCGGAGCCATTTCATGGACGCGGGTCTTCAGAGACCCTCTCGGCCCGGTTGAAGGGCCGTTGTTTTGGGGGTGGGCCTGCGGAATCGCGGATGCCTTTATTCTGCTCGGGATGATCGTAAGTCGCAAGGCGCTGATGTCGTC
>JAYUFP010000897.1:0-9636 GCA_043738665.1 Isosphaeraceae bacterium | reverse complement strand
ACGGCACCGAGCAAACAGAACTGGTTCTGCATCTGATCGACGACCGCAATGAGCACAATGTGGACGTTGAATTATAGCATTCATGGGCGCGCCCACTTTCGCTGGCGATCGATTGTGGTGCCGGCGATCGATTATGGTGCGGGCGATTGATTGTGGTGCGGGCTTTAGCCTGCGTTTCCGCCGCCAAACGAAGTTTGTTCCTTACCCGCCTGGAGAATTGGGCACACCCGCATTCACCGCTTCCGCCCGCGCCCGAACTGATCTCCCGCCCGCACCACCGCGCCGCCGGCGAAATCAATCTCCAACATCTTCTCACTGCCCACATCCTGCCCCTTTTCATCCTGCAGCGTGGTGATGACCTTCCTGCTCTTCACCTCGATCACATCCCCGGTCGACGGATAGGCATATCGCCCGTCGATGCTGAACGTGATCCAACCCGGTTGATCCCGAACCGGAATGCTCGCGATCTTCTTCGGTGGCATCACCGTCGCGTCAAACACATGCACCTGGCAGTTGTGCCCGTCCGACACCCAGATCTCACTCTCATCCGGTGTCATCGCAATCCCGTGGCTCGGGCAGCCGTGCCGTTTCACCGGCCCTTGCTTGTAGCCTTGGATCTCGACGCGGTGGATCATCTTGCCGCCCGAGATGTCGCCGATCTCGAACCCGAGCAAGCTATTCACGTTCGCGTAGCAATACGTGGACTTGCCATTCACAGTGAAAGGACGAATCGGAGCCGAGAACGGCCCCACGGTCCTCGCCGCCTTGTGGGTCGACGTGTCGGCGATTGTCAGAAGCGGAGAGCGAAGGCCGGCGAGGTACACCGACTTGCCGTCTCGTCCGTAAACCGTGTTGTGCGACCCCGATCGCGGCTCGATTCGAGAAATGACGTGACCGTCCTTGCCGTCGACGACGTTCCAGTGTTCTTTCTCGAACGACGGGACGTAGAGGTTTGAGCCGTCCGGTGAGATCGACATCCGGTCGCAGCCGCCCTCGAGCTCCTTCTCCCAAAGGATTTCCTCCGTGGTGAGGTCGAGACATGTGAGTGTCCGGGTTGTGCTCACGTAGACCCGATTCGTGGCGGCGCAGGCGCAGATGCCTTTCACGTTCTCGGGCTTGCCGGTCTTGGGTTCGAGCCCTGAGGTCTTGATCCGCTTGACGAACTTGTGGCCGTGGTCGATGTCGAAGACGAGGATGCCGTGGCCGCCGTATTCGAGGTAGTTGCGGATTCCCGGCTCGGCGACGTAAAGTCGTCGAACGACCGTCGGCTCTTCGCCGCGGACGGGAAACGCGCCGAGCATCAGCAAGGCGAGGAACGGGAACGATCGTGTGATCATGAGAGAGTCTCAGCTCAATAACATCCCAATGGGGCGGTCGGCCAGGTCGTTTGGCCTGACGCGGGCATTGTGACACGATCCTCCGGCCGTTCCCAAAACGTTTCTCGGCGAAATTCCGCGAACCCGGTTTCAAAACCTCGTGTCAGGCCGCCGTCGCCTTGAATTCCAACCCGACCCGGAGATGCCCCATGTCGACCGAGACCGACCGATTGATCGCCGACTACCTCGCCGGCCCGGCGCGACTTCGGAGCGTGGTTGAGGGAATGACTCACGAGCAACTCGTCGCGCGGCCGGTCGCCGGCAAATGGAGCACGCTTGAAGTCGTCTGCCATCTGGTCGATTCCGAAATCGCCTATGTCCACCGGATGAGACGAGTGATCGCCGAGGACCGGCCGCTGCTGATCGGCTACCACGAAACGAAGTTCGCCGAGGCCCTGGGTTACAACTCTCGCGACCTGAACGCCGAGCTCGCACTCTTCGCCGCGCTCCGTTCCGGAATGGCCCAAACGCTCGGGAATGTCCCGGTCAGCGCCTGGTCGCGCGAGGGGGTCCACAACGAGCGCGGGATCGAGACGCTCGCCGACTTGGTTCGGATCGAGGCGGATCACGTCGTTCACCATGTGGGCACGATCAACGAAAAACGGGTCGCTCTCGGACTGGCCCTTGTCGGTTGATGAACGCGACATCGCGGAAAATGTTGAACAAAAGCCTGAAGAATGGACGACGCCCGGTTATACTGGTCAAAGGAGAAGTCACGCCCGACGACGCTGTTTCGCGACGGAGACCACGCATGGGTTGGCGACTCGCAACCGTGCTTTGCCTGGGGATGCTGACCGCCGCCGCCCGGGCACATGCCGAGGACGCTCCCAAAGTTTTCGACGCCGCCTCCCTCGAATACTTCGAGAAGAGCGTCCGACCGATCCTGACCGAGCGCTGTCAGTCGTGCCACGGCGAGTCGAAGCAGAAGGCCAACCTCCGTCTCGATTCCCGCGACTCGATCATCAAAGGGGGTGAGACCGGCCCCGCCGCCCTGCCCGGGAATTCGAAAGAAAGCCTGATCGTCGAGGCAATTCAGTACGGCGAAACATTGCAGATGCCGCCTAAGTCGCGGCTTCCTGAGAAAGACGTCGCCACGCTTACGAAGTGGGTCGAGATGGGCCTCCCCTGGCCTCAAGAAGCCTCGCCCTCAACACCCTCAAGCGGGGTTAAGCCCACATTCGACCTCAAGGCCAGGCGCAAGGCGCACTGGGCCTGGAGCCCGGTCAAATCCGTCGTCCCGCCGGAGGTCAAGGATCAGACCTGGCCGCGAGGTCCGGAAGACAGGTTCATCCTTCAAAAACTCGATGCCAAAGGTCTCAAACCGGCCGCCGAGGCCGGTCCCGTGACGTTGATCCGACGGCTCTCGTTCGACATCACGGGACTTCCGCCGACCCCCGCCGAGGTCGACGCGTTCGTTCACGACACGCGTCCCGACGCCTATCAACGGGTCGTCGACCGCCTCCTCGATTCGCCGAGATACGGTGAACGCTGGGCGCGGCACTGGCTCGACCTGGTCCGGTACGCCGAGACCCGCGGCCACGAGTTCGACCCCGTCATCCCCAACGCCTGGCAATACCGCGACTATCTCGTCCGCGCCCTCAATGCCGACGTTCCGTACGACCTGATGCTCAACGAGCACATTGCCGGCGACCTGATCGAGCGACCCCGGCTCGACCCCAAGACACAAGCCAACGAGTCGATCCTGGGGACCGGATTCTGGTTCCTCGGCGAAGAAGTCCACTCCCCCGTCGACCTCCGCCAGGACGAGACCGACCGGCTCGACAACCGCCTCGACGTGATGACCAAGACGTTTCTCGGCCTGACAGTCGGCTGTGCCCGCTGCCACGACCACAAGTTCGACGCGATCTCGCAGCGCGACTATTACGCCCTTTCCGGATATCTGATCTCCAGCACCTATCGCCAGGCCCGCTTCGCGACGATGGAGAAAGAACGGCAGGCGGCCGAGAACCTGCAAAAGCTCCACGACGGCGCGGTAAAGAACGTCCGGGGTCTGACGGCCTCCCTGATCCGAAGCGGAAACTCTCGACTTGCAAGCGACCTTCTCGCCGCCCGTGCCGCCATCATTTCCGGTGAGAAGACGATCAAAGACCCCGCCCTGAAACGATGGGCGGATCTTCTGAACCGGGCGAAGAACGACCCACACGACCCGTTCCATGCGTTCGCGACGATCGGTTGCGAACCAAGCTCATCCCAGCCCCTCGATTTTGCAAAACGGCTCAGCAGACTGACCGGGTTCGACAATCCCGCGTTTTCCTCTACGCAACCGGAGAGCGTAACCAACAGGTTCGATTTCGCGGAGCTTCAGGACTTGAGCCGGTTTCAAAACGGCTACGCATTCGGCATGAGGCCGACTTACCCTGGCGACCTCGTGATCGAAGGGGATTCAACACGTCCATCACTCGGCTTCTTCACGAAGGTCGCCGCGAGGCGTGATTCCGCGTTCGACCGTCTCACGCTTTCGGACGCGACCGAGCACGACCACGGCCGTATCGGCGAGTGGAACCGGCCGGGACAAACGGTTCGTACCCCTGAGTTCACCATCGGCAAAGGGCCGTTCCATTACCTCGCGAAAGGGCCGGGACGTGCTTATGCGTCGGTGAATTCTCATCTGCTCGTCGCCGGCCCGCTCCATGCCGCGGTGACGATGGAATGGACCGACGGCGGAAAAGGCTGGCGCTGGGTCAAACACGACCTGTCGGTTTATGAAGGACACCGCGCCCACATCGAGTTCACCCCCAGCGCCAAGGGCGAATTCGCCGTCGCCGAAGTGATCCAGGCAATTCAGCCGCCGGGCTCCGTCGATCATTGCAACCACCTCTTGATCTCTTTCTTGAATGCGGACGTCAATTGCCCTGAAAAATTGGCGAAGGCCTACGAGTCGCTCCTGAGCACCCTTGCGGACTTAGTCGAAGGCCGACCGGTCCGCGGGATGGTCGAAGTGATCGACGTCTCTCGACTCGCCGACTTCGTCCTCAGGAACGCATCGACCTTCGCTCCCGAAACATGCTCGTCTCGGGAATCCTTGCGGACCGAAGCCAAACGGCTCTACGACGCGAAAGAGGCGATCGCCGCGACACTTGCCGAACCCGCCCCCTCGGCGCTCGCGATCATGGACGGGAACGGCGTCGATGAGCACCTCTTGATTCGTGGCTCCTCTCGGACGCCGGGCGCAACTGTCCCGCGAGGGTTCCTCGAAGCCCTCACCTCCGAACCGCCGTCGCCGGCATCGCAATCCGGGAGCGGGCGACTCCAGCTCGCGAGGCAGATGACCGACCTTTCCGATCCGTTCGCGAGCCGCGTCATCGTCAACCGGATCTGGCACCACCTGTTCGGCCGGGGGATCGTGGCCACGGTGGATAACTTCGGCGTGCTGGGCGAGCTTCCCTCTCATCCCGAATTGCTCGACTTCCTGGCCGACAGATTCAGGACGGAAGGCTGGTCGCAGAAACGCCTGATTCGCGAACTCGTGACATCGCAAACCTATCGGATGGCAAGCACACCCGAACCTGTCGCGGACCTTGCCGACCCTAGAAACTTCCTGCTTCATCGTCGTGAGTTGAAGCGACTTGAAGCGGAGCCCTTGCGGGACTCGATCCTCAGTGTCGCGCACCGTCTCGACGGCAGGATCGGCGGCCCGAGCGTTCCGGTCTACCTGAGCCCGGCGATGCAAGGGCGCGGTCGTCCAACCAAGAGCGGCCCGCGCGACGGCGACGGCCGCCGTAGCCTCTACCTGGCGATCCGCCGCAACTTCCTGGCCCCCATGATGCTCGCGTACGATGCGCCGATCCCGTTCAGTTGCGTCGGTCGCCGCAACGTCTCGAACGTCCCCGCGCAGGCCTTGATCCTCATGAACGACCCGTTCGTCGTCGAGCAAGCGTCGCTCTGGGCAGGGCACGTCCTGGAAGACTCGGCGCGGAGCCCGGCCGAACGCATTACGGCGATGTACCGGGAGGCGTTCGGACGCAACCCGAACGCCGCTGAGGTAGAAGACGCCGTCTCTTTCCTGAAATCCCAGGCGAACGAACTTGCGCCGCCGTCGGAGGCTTGGAAGGCCGACCACCGCGTCTGGTCCGACCTGGCTCACATGCTTTTCAACGCAAAAGAATTCGTGTTCGTGGATTGATTCATCGCGTGCCCCGGAGAGTCGCCGTGAACTCCGATTACCCTTGCCACCGAGTCTCCCGCCCGGTTTCGCGTCGAGACATGCTGGCGCGTTGCGCGACGGGTTTCGGCGCGGTGGCCCTGGCGGCCCTCTCCAACGAAGCCGTCGCGGATTCTCGGACAGACCCGCTCACCCCTCATCCAACGCACTTCCCGGCGAAGGCGACGAGCGTGATCTTCCTCTACATGGACGGCGGCCCTTCGCAGGTTGACACGTTCGACCCCAAGCCCCGGCTCAACGCCGAGAACGGCAAGCCCTTCGGCATGAAAATGGAGCCCACGCAGTTCAACAACAACGGCAATACCCTGGGTTGCCCCTGGAAATTCCGCAACTACGGACAGAGCGGACTCCCCGTCAGCGACCTATTCCCTAACGTCGCGAAACACGCCGACGAACTGGCCGTGATCCGTTCGATGGTCTCGAATTTTCCCGAACACACCAGCGCCAATTATTTCCTCCACACCGGCTCGGGGCTGCAAGGCAGGCCGAGCATGGGCGCGTGGTTCGGCTACGGGCTCGGATCGGAATGCAGCGATTTGCCGGGGTTCGTGGTACTGAACGGAGGCCTGATCCCGCCCGGTGGGCTCGACAATTTCAACAGCGGATTTCTTCCCGCGACGTATCAGGGGTCGGTCTTCAACCCCGGAAACGAGCCCCTGGCGAACTGCCTGCCGACCGAATCGTCTGCCCCGCTTCAAGCCAACAAACTCAAGTTCCTCAAGCGTGTTGATAAAAGCGCGCTTGAGCGCATGGGGCATGTCGACCCGCTCGAATCGGCGATCGCCAATTATGAACTTGCATACCGAATGCAGACCGCCGTGCCCGATCTCACCTCGCTGGCCGGCGAGTCGCGGGCGACGCGCGAGCTTTACGGGGTCGACTCGCAACACCCGCAGACGGCGATCTACGGCCGCCAGTGTCTGTTGGCCAGGAGACTCGTCGAGCGAGGAGTTCGGTTCGTGGAACTGACCTGCCCCGATTCGGGCGGCGACCGCTGGGACCAGCACTCCAACCTCAAGACAGGGCATCAGAACAACGCCCGAGCCGTCGACCAGCCGATCGGCGGACTGCTGAGAGACCTGAAGCAGCGCGGCCTTCTGGAAACGACCCTCGTGGTCTGGGCCGGAGAGTTCGGCCGCACCCCATTCGCCCAAGGAAGCGACGGCCGCGACCACAACCCCTTCGGCTTCACAATCTGGATGGCAGGAGGCGGCGTCAAGGGGGGAAGCGTTTACGGTCGCACCGATGAATATGGGTACAAGGTGATCGAGAACAAGGTCGAAATCCACGACTTGCACGCGACGATGCTGCATTTACTCGGGGTCGACCACAAGCGCCAGACATTCCGGTTCGGCGGAAGAGATATGCGGTTGACGGATGTTTTTGGGGAGGTCGTGAAGGAAGTTCTTGCCTGAAAGAGTCTTTCCTCGTAGGGTGGGTCGAGTCTTTGAGGCCCACCTGTACGCGAACGCCGCGAATCACAGGATCAATGCATGCTCGACCGTTTTTGTCTCATCACCGTTCTTGTTCTCACTTTGGCGACGTCTTCACAGGGCGCAGATGCCCCCGCGAAGATGCTCGATTTTTCGGACTGTGTCGTTCTGGAAAGCCATCAAGAAGTTGGAATACCTTATTTAGCTCTCTGGACGCGACTTGCGGGGCGAAACCCTCTCATGGCAGAGCCGATCAACCAGTGGGAAAAGGCCGGCGGTCATCCGGTCATCGCCCTTGGAACAAAAGCACAGGGTCTGGACTGGACGGGGCCGTTCGCGAAGAAGCTTGGCGAAATTCAAGGCGTCGAGGGTGCGGAAGGCTACCGAATCGAAATCGACCCGAAAATTCCCGCGATCATCGTTCTTGGAAATGACGATCGCGGTCTTACGAACGGCGTCGGCCGACTGATACGGGAATTCCGCTTTGAAAACGAACACCTGCATATTCCTTCGACTTTCCATGAGTCTTCCGCTCCAAAGATGAAGCTTCGCGGTCATCAGCTCGGATATCGTGCGAAGACGAATTCGTACGACGCATGGGATCAAGTGCTCTGGCATCAATACATCGAAGAACTTTCCATCTTCGGAACGAACGCGATCGAACTGCTGCCGCCGGTCACGGACGACGACCGTGACAGTCCCCACTTTCCGTTGCCGCCGATCAAAATGCTCGAGGAGATGTCGCAGACCTGTCGCGAATTCGATCTCGACGTCTGGATCTGGTATCCCGCAATGGAAGCCGACTACAGCAACCCGGCGACCGTGGAAAATGCCCTCAAGGAATGGCGCGAAGTCTTCAAGGTCATGCCCCGCCTCGACGCCGTCTTCGTCCCCGGCGGAGACCCCGGCCACACTGAACCGAAGGTCTTGCTGGCGTTCCTGGAAAAAGTCACGGCGGTCTTGCGCGAGGTTCACCCCAAGGCCGATCTCTGGGTCTCCCCGCAAGGCTTCAACGGCCCGTGGATGGACCAGTTCCTCACGCTCTTGAAGGCCGAGCCGAAGTGGTTGAAGGGGGTCGTCCACGGGCCTCAGGTCCGCATGACTCTTGCTGAGTTCCGCAAGGCCGTGCCGGCGCGTTATCCGATCCGGGCGTACCCCGACATCACGCACAACCGCCAGTGCCAGCATCCGGTTCCCGACTGGGATCTCGCCTACGCAGTGACCGAGGGACGCGAGGCGATCAACCCGCGTCCCCTGGCACAGGCCGCTCTGGCACGGGCGTATCAGCGCGATTCGATCGGCTTCATCACCTATTCCGAAGGCTGCAACGACGACGTCAACAAGTTCGTCTGGAGCGCCATCGGCTGGGATCCCGACGCCGACGTGACCGAGATCCTCCGACAGTATTCCCGCATGTTTCTTGGCGAAAAGTATGCCGAAACTTTTGCGCAAGGCCTGCTCGCCCTCGAACGCAACTGGAGCGGCCCGCTGCTCACGAACGCGGGGGTCGAGACGACTCTCAAGCAGTTCCAGGACATGGAACGCGACGCCTCCCCTGGCCTGCGTCTCAACTGGCGGTTTCAGCAGGCCCTGTATCGCGCCTATTACGACGCCTACGTCCGAGACCGCTTGATCTACGAGCACGCGCTCGAATCCCAGGCAAGGGACGTGTTGCGACAGGCCCCTCGCATGGGTTCGGAACTGAGCGTGAAGAAGGCTTCGGCGATTCTCGAAAAGGCGCTCACGGAACCCGTATCGCTCGACCGTCGCGCCCGGGTGTTTGAACTCGGCGAGGCCCTCTTCCAGTCGATCAAGATGCAGTTGAGCAAGCCCAAGTATCAGGCCATCGACCCCGAGCGGGGCGCGAACCTCGATACGATTGACACCCCGCTCAATAACCGCGACTGGCTCGAAATCCAGTTCGCCGAGATTCGTAAGCTCCCTACGGAGCCCGATCGGCTCAAAGCATTGAGTGCGCTCCTGAACCGCGAGAGTCCCGGACCCGGCGGCTTCTACGACGACCTCGGCAACCCGTCGAACTCTCCGCATCTCGTCCACGAGCCGACCCCGACCGAAGACCCGCTCTTCGCCCGCGCGACGTTTCAAGGGTTCGCGCTCCGGACCGACTGGCCAGTCGCCTGGCGACGGTATTCACAGACCTACTACGACGCCCCGCTCTTGATGCGTTATGACACGCTCGACCCGTCGGCGGCTTACAAACTCAAGGTCACGTATTCGGGAGACAGCCCTAAGGGCCGGATGCGGCTGGAGGCCGACGGCAAGGTGATTCACGACCTGTTCGTGAAGCCGAACCCCGTTCAACCGGTCGAGTTCCCGATCCCGAAAAGCCTCACGTCCGACGGCCGCCTTGCTCTGAAGTGGAACCAGGAACCGGAACGAGGCGGGAACGGTCGCGGCTGCCAGGTCGCGGAGGTTTGGCTCATTCGGATCGAATGACCTCGACTGTCAGGGAGGCGGAGAACTCCGAGCCGGAATCTGCCGATGGTTCCGGAAGGGGTTCGTAGCCGCGCGCCCTCCCATCGCCGGGTGCGCCAATGGATTCTGGCGGAGTCGTCTTCGCCCTGAAGGGGCGGCACAGGACAGCCCGGGGCATCGCCCCGGGTGACGAGACAAGACTAAAGAT
>JAYUFP010000896.1:0-3184 GCA_043738665.1 Isosphaeraceae bacterium | reverse complement strand
CAAAACCCGCCACAGCAGGCCAGTCAACAGCCCGGTCAGCAAGGCACGCCCAAGCCAGGTGACCAGAACTCGCAACAGCGAACCGGTCAACAGGCGGGTCAGCAAGGACAACCGCCGAGCGGTCTGCAGAATTCGCAGCAATCTCAGCAGGCAAATTCTCCTCAAGCCGGCCAGCAGCCAGGCCAGCAGAGTAACCAACAAAACGGGCCGATGCGTCGCCAGCAAGCTGGTCAAAATCAGAGCGGTCAGCAGGAAGATCAACAGGGTGGTCAACAAGGCAGCAAGCCGGGCGCAGAGCAGGGCGGACAACCTGGTGGGGAGCCTGCCGGCCAGTCTAATTCGCAAGCTGGACATCCCGAAGGACAGCAGGGCATGAGCCAGAGCAGCTCCGGCGGTGTGCAGGGAAGTTCTTCCGAGAAGTCCACCAAACAGGAGAAGGATAAGAATGGAACGACGGACTTGGCCCAGGCGAAGAAGGACGCGCAAGCCAATTCGCAGGCCAAGTCCAAGAATGAGTCCGCCACGGCCAACGGCGACAAGGCGAAGAATGATTCCTCGAACGAACCTTCCAACTCTCAGGGGTCGGGAGCCCAACAGGGCGCCCAGGCTTCGGGCGGGTCACCGTCCTCGAAGGAAAGTCAGGGTTCCGGCAACCAGGCGGGCTCGAAAAGTTCGCAAGGCTCTCCGTCCGGTAAGACCGGCGGAAAGTCGAACCCATCGGGCGGAACTCCATCGCAAGGCCAGGGGGGTCAACAAGGCGGGAAGCAGGGGTCGCAAGAAGCCGGTGGACAACCCTCGTCGGGCCAATCGCCCAGTGGCGGAAAACCAGGCGAGAGCGGCTCGGATCAACAAGGCGGGCAGGGTGGTTCCGGTCCGAAGGGCCAAGGGGGCCAGGGCGGAGGCAACCGGCAAGCCGGCGGCGGAGCCCCCTCGGGTCCCGGCGGCTCGACCGGCGGCGAGAAGGCCGCGGATGACTCACAGGCCAGCCCCCGCGCAGAGACCAAACAACAGGGCGTGGAAGACACCGTCGCCCCCAACGACCAGCCCCAGACCGACCTGACCTTGAGACGTTATCGTGACCTCCTCGACAAAGACCAAGTCACTCCGGAATTGCTCAACGTCATTGGGATGAGCAAGGAGGAGTTAAATCAGTTCGTCAAGAAGTATGAGCAGAAGGCGAAAACCGACCCGATCCCGGGCCGTGAGGTCGAGGTCAAACCCGGCAAGACTCCCGGCCTCGACCCGAACATCAAGCTCCCCGGAATCGACCCGGGGATATCGTCGAGCACCCAGGTCGTTCGCGACCGCGGGGGCATCGCCCGCGACACGACCCGTAACGTTGTCGAGGCCCAACGGTTCGCGCCGCCGCAAGAACTCCGGGCCGGTTTCGACGCGTATCGAAACAGCCTCTCCCGTTCCAAGGTGGTCTCGCCGTCTCGCCGAGGAGCCTCGCCGAAGTCCGGGACCAAGTAATGGGTTCGTTCGGTTCCTGAACTTCCGCCAAATCTCACCAGGGTCGGGTCTCGCCACGACATGCAAACGCCGCTCACGATCCCTCGACGCTATCTGTTGGGGTTCAACCCGCAAGACCTACCACACCACTTCACAGACGTTCTGGTGATCGGCGGAGGTCTCGCGGGCCTTCGCGTCGCGCTCGGAGTTTCTTCCCCGCACCGGGTCCTGGTCGTCACCAAGGACGAGGTCCGGGAAAGCAACAGCAATTACGCACAGGGCGGGATCGCCGGGGTTCTCGACCCCGAAGACGATTTTAACGACCACATCGCCGACACCCTCGCCGCCGGCAAGGGGCTCTGCGACGCCGAGATGGTCGAACTGGTCATCAAGGAGGCCCCGCAGCGGATCGCCGAGTTGATCGCCTGGGGGACGAACTTCGATCAGGAGAACGGGCACGTCGCCCTCACTCGGGAAGGGGGACATTCCCATGCGCGGATCGTTCACGCACTGGGAGACGCCACCGGCCGCGAAGTGATGCGGGCCGTGATCCACCAGGCACGGGTGCGGTCCAACGTGCGGATCTGGCAGAACAGTTTCACGATCGATCTGCTCACTCACGAAGGGCAGTGCCGGGGGGCGCTGGTATGGGACCGCCGCCGAGGCCCTGCCCTCGTCTGGGCACGCGCGGTGATGCTCGCGACCGGAGGGGCCGGGCAGCTTTTCCGGGAGTCGACCAACCCCCCGATCGCTACCGCTGACGGCCACGCCCTTGCCTATCGCGCTGGGGCCGAACTTCGCGACATGGAGTTCATGCAGTTTCACCCCACAGTCCTCTACATCGCCGGCTCAGCGCGACACCTCCTGACCGAAGCATTGAGAGGCGAAGGCGCGTACCTCCGCGATCGCAACGGCCACCGGTTCATGCCGGAGTACAACTTACTCGCGGAACTCGCCCCGCGAGACGACGTCTCCCGAGCCATCACCGAACAGATGGCCAGAACCCAGCACCCGTGCGTCTACCTCGACCTCACGCACCTCGACGCCGCCTTCATCCGTCAGCGTTTCCCGGGGATCGACAGGCTCTGCCGCGGCTTTGACCTCGACATCACCCGAGACCCCATCCCGGTCCGCCCCGGCGCTCACTATATGATCGGTGGAGTGACCATCGACGCCTACGGACGGACGAGCCTCCCCGGCCTCTGGGCAGCGGGAGAAGTGACCAGCTCGGGCCTCCACGGCGCGAATCGCCTGGCTTCGAACAGCCTCCTGGAAGGACTGGTTCACGGAGCGCGCGCTTCCGAAGACATCGTCCGCATTCTTGACGCCGAGGGACCGAGACGCCTCGAAGTCCCCCCCATCGCTCCGACGGAATTCAACGAATCCCACGAACCCCTCGACCTCACCGACATCCGCGACTCGCTCCGCTCGCTCATGTGGCGCCACGTCGGCATCAATCGCGATGCCAAGGGACTCAAGGAGGCCGCCGAGCAGGTCGACTTCTGGTGCCGGTACGTCCTTGGACAGAGCTTCCAGGACCCCGCCGGCTGGACTCTCCAGAACATGCTGACGGCCGCGAGACTGATGATCGCCGCGGCGCTAATTCGCGAGGAGTCTCGAGGCGTCCATACCCGTCGAGACTTCCCCGAAGCTGATCCGGCTTGGTGTCGTCACATCCCCTTCCGTTTCGAACCGCCGCTTGAGAAGTCGATGCCGGGTCTCGACGTTGCGG
>JAYUFP010000895.1:0-3190 GCA_043738665.1 Isosphaeraceae bacterium | reverse complement strand
TCACTTCGGGGCATGAGGGACACATCGCCAGCCTCAACCTGGACGCGCACAAGAATTGCCCCGTGACCAACCTCAAGCTCGGGTCGATGGGTGAGCCGCTGAAGGTCTCGCGAGGCGACAAGTCGATCCTGGTCTGCTGCCAGGGCTGCGTGAAGGACATCAAGGCCGACCCCGACAAGTTCTTCGGCACGCTCGTGTCGGCCCCTGCCGTGAAGGCCGAGCACGACCACGGCGGGCACAATCACTGATCCTACTTTCGGCCCGATCGATCCACCTTCCGCCTCCCACAGTCGACGAGTTAATCGGAGATCCCGAGCGATGAGTTTGAAGAGAAGTTTCCGGGCTGATTCGCTTGTGCCTTTGGAGGATCGACTGGTCCTCAGCACTTTAGCCCAACACGTTACGGCTCTCGTGGCGAGCCTGAGCCCAGGCGTCACCGCCACGGCTTCACGCCGCGACGCACTTCGGTTCGAGGTGGACTTCCTCAAGGGGATGATCCCGCACCACCAAATGGCGATCCGGATGGCGCAGATCGAAGTCCGAAACGGCTCCGACTCCGCGGTCGTCGGCCTCGCCCGACGGATCATCTCGGAGCAAACCCCCGAGATCCACCGCATGCAGTCCTGGCTCTCCTCCGGCTTCGGCATCCGGAATTTCCGGCCGCGGATGTCCGCCGACGACATGAAGATGCTCGGCGACCTCGGCGCACTCAAGGGCACCGACCTCGATCGGGCGTTCCTGACGGACATGATCGACCACCACCAGAGGGCGATCTCCGGCGACGGCATGATGCCGGGAGCGAACGACTGCCTTGACCGGGCGATCCATGCGGGGCTGCGTCAGCTTTGCTCGAACATCGTGACGTCCCAGTCGGGGGAGATCCGGGAGATGCAAAAAGACCTCGCACGCCTCGGCGGCATGCCGGCCGGCGTCGGGATGGGTGGCTAAATCAGGACAATATCGACTCCGGCGCGGCCCGCCGCCCGTCCCCTGGCGGAGACCTCGGTGGGCCCTCCGTTGCGTGATTGAGCCCCGCACGGGTGGGTTCCATCGGGGCCAGGTCAGGTAAGGCGGGCGGCGGACCGCGCTGGAGTCGGTTGATCCCATCATGATCGAGGTGCCGCCGTGAGGCTACGGTACAAACTCGTCCTCCCCATCAACCTCATCTTGTTGACGGTGCTCGCGGCCTCATTGGCCTGGGAGTGGCGTCGATTGGATCGGGCGGAGATGACCGTTTTGAGGGCCCGGCTCGACGAAGAGACTCGATTCATCCGGGCGGCCTACCGGACGTTCGGGGTCTCGGACCGATTCGTTTCGTTCCTGGGGGCGTTCTGTCACGCCGTCGACGCCGACGAGTCGCCGGAGCACCAGGTCGCCCTCCTGAACCGTGACGGGAGCGTGGTCGCCTTCGCAGCCGAGCACACGCGTCGCCCGATTGCACCATCAGCGCTGGCCAATCTGAAGGACGGGTTTTGGGTGCGTCAAGAGGCGGGCGCGCCGCGGTTGATCCGCGTTGCCGATGACGGCGAGTTACGTGTCGTCGTGGCCGAGTCGACCGGCGCGCTCCGGACCCGAGTACGTGCCGATCTCTGGAATCACGCCGCCTGGTACGTCGGCTCGGGCTTGCTTCTGATGGCCGCGGTGAACGTCATCATGCGGCGGACGGTGCTCCAGCCGGTCCGGCAACTCTCCCGGGCGTCGCTCCTGCTCGAGCAGGGCCAACTTGGAGTCCAGGTTCCGATCACTTCGGAAGACGAACTCGGCCGCCTGGGTCGTCGGTTCAACGCCATGTCCAAGGCTCTGGCCGAGGAAGCGGAATCGAACCGTCGTGATCTTGAGGTGGCCCGCCAGGTCCAGTCGCAACTTCTACCGCCCCCCGTCCTGCGGCTTGGCTGTTTGGAGGTTGCCGGAGTCTGCAACCCGAAAGGGCCGGTCGGCGGCGACGTCTACGACGTTCGGCTCTTGCCCGGAGAACGCGTCGGGGTGCTGGTCGCCGACCTGTCGGGGCACAATGTCGCCGCGGCGCTCCACACCGCGCTGGTCCGTGCGGTCGTCTGGAGGGAAGCCGAATCCGCGGACTCGCCGGGCGAGGTGATGGCCCGGGTTAACGATCGGTTGTGCCGCGACCTGCCGGACGAACACTTCGCCAGCGTCTTCTTCGGCTGGTTCGATCCCCACTCGGGGAGTTTCCACTACGCGAATGCCGGCCACCCGTCTGCCTACCTCCGCTCCCCCAAAGGCGAGGTTCAGGAGTTGGGAAATAGCGGGATGTTGCTGGCAATCGTCCCTGCTGCGGAATACGAGAGCGTCGCAGTCCCCGTCGAACCCGGTGCTCTGTTACTCGCCATCACGGACGGGGTCACCGAGACCTTTGATGCCCAGGGAACGTTGTGGGGTGCCGATGATTTGATTGCCGAGTTTCGGTCGGACGGGCCGTCGGCCCCGTCCCAATCCTTGGATCGGATTCTGAAACGTCTCGCCGCGTTCCGTGGCGGACGCCCTCCGGAGGACGACGTGACAATCATGATCGCGCGGTACGACCCGTCACAGGCGGGGGCGGGCGTTGCCGGAGTTCAAGCTCAGGCGCATAGCCTGTCGCCGTCCCTGTCGTGAAGGAGTGACCCCCGTGACCGGCTGATCTGTCGGAAGATCGAGCCGGCTTCAATAAACATCGGAATGCTCGGATTATTCCAAGCTGAGGCGTCCGTCATGGTTGACGACTATGGGCTGCTCGACTCAGACGACGAATGCGAAGTGACGAAGGCTGATGAAATCTTGCTCACTCTGCTGGTCAGGAATTAACCAGTGACGGTCTGAAACGCGGCGGATTCCCCCGGCAATGCGGCGAGGGAGGGACAAAGTGATGGCGGAAATTGACGTTGGCGATGGCGCTCACAACTCGGAAGACCGCGCGGTCTCCGCGGAGGCGCGCGAGGCGATCTTCCGCGGCTTGCTGGAATTCGCGCCCGACGCCATCGTCATCGTCGGTGAGGGTCGCATCCATCTTGTCAACACTCAGGCCGAAGTGATGTTCGGATACGATCGGGGCGAGTTGCTCGGTCAACCCGTCGAAATCCTCTTGCCAGAACGTTTTAAGACCATTCACGCCGAGCACCAAGGACATTACTCCGCCCAGCCCCGCACGCGTCCGATGGGGGCAGGACTCGACCTCGCGGCCCGCCGCAAGGAT
>JAYUFP010000894.1:0-3190 GCA_043738665.1 Isosphaeraceae bacterium | reverse complement strand
GGAGAAGGTGGCCGTAGGCCGGATGAGGGTCTTCGAGTCGTGGCGTCAATCAAAAGACCCCTCATCCGCCGCTTGGCGGCACCTTCTCGCGGGGGGAGAAGGGTTCACGCCGGACTTTGCAATCCTCCTCATTTCCAAGTCAGGAGGATTGCAAAGTCCGTCTTTCTCCCTCCGGGAGAAGGTGGCCGTAGGCCGGATGAGGGTCTTCGAGTCGTGGCGTCAATCAAAAAACCCCTCATCCGCCGCTTCGCGGCACCTTCTCCCGGGGGGAGAAGGGTTCTTTGCAATCCTCCTGCCCAAGTTTATCGACTAACGACCGCCGCGACGGGCCAAACGCGATTCGAAGCCGAAACCGCGGCGGGCCGTGGTTCTTCCCCGCGGGTTCGCGTTATGCTAAGCCACCCCGGAAAGAATTCGTCGTGCCGTTGACACCGGCTTTTCCGCTCCGGATAGTGGTTTCGGCAGTCCGCGCACGTCGCCCCCCGTCGTATCGAATAATGAGCCAAGATGCGGACGACCCGGATCGTGTTCGGGCGGTTCAACCGTCTATCGGTCACGACGGCCTGCGTGCTACCGTACATGTGTGATTGTGCCGAAAGATCGTTCCGCCTTCACCCCGTCCCGATCCGTTCCGAGGAGAATCTGGCGATGCCGACGTTGCCGAGCGTTGACCGAACCGTGTGGGGTGGACGCAGCCGGGCGTGGTCCCTGATCGTGGTCGGGGCCTTGACCCTCTTTGGGCTGGTTCCTGGCGCGACGACTCAGGCCCAGGAGCCTGCGAAGGACGCTCCCGCCGCGAAGGCCGACGACGCCGCGGCACCTGCCGCCGAGACCAAAGCCGCCCCCGCGGCGGGAGAGACGCCCGCTCCGGCCGGCGGCAAAACGGCCTTGCGATGGTTCCTGGAGGCGGCAGGACCGATCGGCGTGTTCCTGCTCTTCATCTCGGTTTACCTCGTTCAACTCGTGATCCGGTTGTTCATGGAGATGAAGGTCAGTGAGGCGGTCCCTCCCGTTTTGGTCGAAAGGCTCGAAACCTCGATCAAGGAGCGGAAGTTTCAGGAGGCCTACGACGCCTGCCGCGATAACGACTCGTTCCTCGCCAGGCTCGTCCGCACCGGCGTCGCGAACCTCCCCAACGGTCGACCCGAAGCCAAGGAGGCGATGACGACGATGGCGGACGAGATCATGACCGGGATGGAGCAACGGGTCGGGAACCTCGCGATCATCGGCCAGCTCGGGCCGCTCATCGGTCTGGTCGGAACCTTGATCGGCATGATCATGTCATTCAAGGAAATCGCCATGGCGGCGGGAGCCCAGCCCCGGCCGGAGAAGGTCGCGGAAGGCATTTCGACGGCCCTCGTGATCACGCTGATGGGCATTTCTCTCTCGGTGCCGGCAATTTTCTTCTTCAACCTGTTTCGGAACCGGATGGCGTTGATGAGGATGGAGGCGACCCGCGTCGCCGACCGCGTGATCAACGCACTCGTCACGGCCGCGAAAGCCGCGAAGAAGGACTGAGTTTCCCCCTCGAAGGAGAATCGCGATGTCCGCGAGTGGATCGAGGAGAGACTCGGCCGAGCCGGACCTGACGCCCCTGCTCGACGTCGTGTTCCAGCTCATCACCTTCTTCATGCTGGTGATCAACTTCAGCAACGACAACTACGACCAGCGCGTGCGGCTCCCCGTCGCCGGTACGGCCCGCCCGGTCGAGGCCGGTGAGAAAGTCGCCGAAGACCGCCTCGTCTTGAACGTCGATAAAAATGGTCATCTCCTGATGAACGGACAGGAGATGACCCAGAACAAGGCGATCGCCGAGATCAAGCACCAGGCCGACCTCGTTAAGCTGAACCTGAAAGCGGCGGGGCAGAAGCCCGACGCCTCGGGGAGCCTGCCGACCACCATCGTCCTCCGCGCCGACAAGGACACGCCGTTTTCGCTGCTCCACAGCCTGATCAAAGCCTGCCAGACGAACGGGTTTCACAAGTTCGCCCTCAAGGCGATGAGCAATAAGTGATCGAAACACGATCGGGGGTTGTGTCTTGCGTTCGTCAAGGAATCCAAAAAAATCCGAACAAGATATCACGCTGCCGATCACGCCCATGCTCGACATGGCGTTTCAGCTCCTGACGTTCTTCATCCTGACCTATCATCCCGCGCCCTCGGAAAACCAGTTCGGGATGAACCTCCTCCCCGCCGCCCCCGCGACCGATTTCCGTGCCCAGGCGACCGCCGAAGCCGCGACGCCCAACGACAGCGTCCCGGCGGCGTTGAAGACGTTGCCGACGACCCTCCGGGCCGGCGACGACGGCAAACTCGGACGCGTGACTCTCGGTGAGCAAGATATCCAGGGGATGGAGGCCCTGAGGAAGGAACTCAACTTGATCCTCACGGACCCGACCCTTCCGTTCGACCAGACCGTGATCAAAGTCGACCCGAACCTACGCTACGAAGAGTTGATGCAAGTCATTGACGTGTTCTCGTCCTTGAAAGTGAACAAGATCAGTTTCGAGGAACTGGGGCCGGACGACGGGGCCTGAGGTTTTCGCCCGGCTTGCGTGCGGACCGAAATCGGTCCCGGATGTCTCCGCGGACACTATGAAGCTCATCAAGGTCATGCCGGCGAGGACTCGTCCGTGTACGGACAGGAAGACCAAGGCTTTTTCCGGGGGCGCGAGTTGTCCCGGTTCCTGATCCTGCTGACGATCGCCATCGTCGGCTGGGGGGTTCTTTACCACTACGCGACCCGGACTTCCGAACCTCCCGAGCCGGAATTCGTCAACCCCGACAAGCCGCCTTCGATCACTCCCGATACGTCGCTTGAATTCGAGTCGGTGACCGATAAGTCGGTGATCGGCTTTCGGGACATGGCTGCGTACGTCAAGCTGCTCAACCAAGCCCGCGAGAGGACCCCGCAGGCCCTGTCGTCCGACGCCCGTCGCGACGTTTACTACGCCCACCTCTGGGATTTCCCCAAAGACTACCGAGGCGTCCCCGTGCGGATCTCGGGGACTGCGCTCCGCTCGCTCTATTATCCTTCGACCAGCAGCAAGACGGGCTGGATCTACGAGGCCTGGATCAAGACCCCCGACCTGCCTAAGAACCCTTACGTCTGCATCAGCGAAGAGTTCCCCAAAGGCTTCCCGATCGGCCAGAATATCTCGGAAAGCGTGACCTTCGACGGCTATTTTCT
>JAYUFP010000893.1:0-9658 GCA_043738665.1 Isosphaeraceae bacterium | reverse complement strand
AGCTCGCGGCCGATGCGCGGATGTAGTACACTTGCCCGGCCGTCACTCCGGTGATGTTCACCGTCGCGTTGCCGCCGAGGGTCGGCGAGTAGAACTGGGCGAGCCCCGTCTTCGCGCTGTTGTAGACCGCGACGCGCGGGCTCACCATGCTCAGGCTGGCGGCCTGCATGGTCACCGTCATCGTACCCGTCGTGTTCGCCGGCGCGGTGACTGAGTACCAGTCCAGGTCCGAAGGCCCGGCAAGGTTCAATGCGCCGATCGAGATTTGACCGTTCGAGGTCATCAACCGGGTGATGTTGGTCGGTGTGTTGATAGTCCGGTTCGTGTCGGAATCGCTCGGATACGCGCCGTAAACGGCCGCGATCCCCGCGCCGTCGTCAGCAGTCGGCGCCTGTCTGACTCCCTCGTAATAGGGCGTCATGGCCGCATTAGTGTCCGTGGAGTGGTCCAAGCCCAGAGAGTGGCCGAGTTCGTGCAACGCGACGGACTGGAGGTCGTAATCATTGTTCAGCTTGAAGGCGTAGCCCGAGTTGAAAACGATGTCGCCGGCGAGCGAACCGCCGTTCGCCGTGGGAGGCAGGAACGTAGACGCGAGCACGCCGTTGGCTCCCTGGTTGGTCATCCCGATCCGGATGTCTCCGAAATTCGGGTCGCCCTGCTGGGCACCCGCACCGCCGAGGATCGTGCCGTTGTCGGAAACCTGGGCCATGTTGAAGTTGGCGTACGACGACCAGTACGAGGCCGCCTTCTGGAACGCGAGTTGCCAGGCGGCGGTGGTCCCAAGCTGGTTCAACGTCGAGAACAGATTGCTTGAATAGCCGCCGATGTTCGTCCCGTCGGGCACGAAACTGAAGGTGATCCGGACCGGGTACGCCCAGGCGTCCCCCAGCGTCGCGTAAAGAAGCTGCCTATCCTCCAGAGACTCGAGGCTCGGCCGAAGCTTGCGGCGGTCGATACCCCGGACCTGTTCGCCGCTCGATCGACTCAACATCCTCATCATTTTCCGACTCCCCAGATGCATGACCTACAGTTGCATTAGTGAATCTTGCCTCCGCGTGATCCGGGCCGTTGACTCGAAACCTGTACCAAGAGAATTCGAGTGAGCTGCGCCGGGTCGTCGCATGAGGCGAACTCCCTTCCGAAGGGGGTCCAAGGGGGAACCTAGGACACGGTTCTCAGACCGGGTCGGGATTGTTCTCGAATCGCAACGACGGTGTTGCAAAAAATCAACATCCCCGTTCACTCCGACGGTCGATCGAATCGCGGAAAATCCTTGAACGCGGTCTATCTTTGACGCGCGAACGGTGTCAGGATTGGATTTGGCGATGAGGAATTGCGCGACCTTGCCGATGAGCGCGGGCCGACATTGAAGCGTTTCGGTGTCGGACCGAGAGGTGACACCGTGGCCCCGACACGAACCCATGACGCCTCTGAATACTCGATCGCCGGCGTGTCTAAACTCACGGGAGTGAGCTGTCACGCACTGCGGGTCTGGGAGAGGCGGTACGCCTTCCCCGTCCCGAATCGCTCGGAATCGGGCCACCGTCGCTATAGCCTTGGACAGGTTCTGACGCTGTGTAAGATCGTCGAACTTGCCCACCAGGGGCGGTTGATCAGCGACGTGATCGCCGACCTGAAGGCCGGAAAAATCGTCGTCGAGCCGGAACCGACCACGACGACGGGCGATCCCGCGAGTGAGAATGGCGAGTTTTTCGAATTCCTCGGCCAAATCCTCTCGGGGGACATGCGCGCCGCCGACAAGTCGTTCGACCGGCTTAGAGACCAACTCGGGACGGAGAGTCTCCTTGACAGAGTCATTGCCCCGGCCTTGACGGAAACCGGCGAACGCTGGTTTCGTCGCGACTGCAGCATCTATCAGGAACGCTTCGTCACGGTCTTCATCAGGCGCAAGCTCGACGCCATGATCGAGGCCGCGCGTGGGTCTCATTTACAGACGGGCCGTACGATTTTGATCGGCACCGTGCAAGGCGAACGCCATGACGGAGGCGCATTGATCGTCAATGTGCTGCTCGAACTTGCGGGCTGGCATGTGATCAATCTCGGGGCGGACCTCCCCGTCAGCGAATACGCGAAAGCCGTTGAGGGAATCCGACCCGATGCCTTAGCCCTTTCGTTCGTACTCTCCCGAAACGTCAACAAACGGTTCAAAGAACTCGCCGCGATCAAGCAGGTTCCCGTATTCGTGGGTGGCCGGAGCATTCTCAATTATCAAGGCCTTGCCAAACGTTACGGGCTGATCCCGATCGCCGGGCCGATCCAATCCGCAGTCGAGCAGTTGAACCGAGAAATGACACTGCGAGGTCTCCGGAAAGAGAACGGATCGCAGGCCCAAAACGCCTGAGAGCGCAAACGAACGCGGCGACGGACCCCGCTTCCGGAGTCCGCCGCCGCCTCGCATTGATGGAGTTTTCCGACCGACGAATCGGGCGGAAAGGCCCCTATTTTACAAGACGGCTCACCACTGAGCCGAACTCTTGGCCGGAGCCTGAGGGGCGGCCTGAGGAGCCGGAGCAACCTTGGCCGGAGCCTGCGGGGCGGCCTGAGGAGCCGGAGCAACCTTGGCCGGAGCCTGGGGCGCCGGGCCTACCTTCGCCGGGGCCTGAGGAGCCGGAGCAACCTTCGCCGGAGCCTGAGGCGCCGGGGCAACCTTGGCCGGAGCCTGGGGAGCCGGGGCGATCTTCGCCGGGGCCTGGGGAGCCGGGGCGATCTTCGCCGGGGCCTGAGGGGCCGGGGCGACCTTGCCGGGAGCCTGGGGCGCGGGGGCAACCTTGGCCGGGGCCTGGGGAGCGGGGGCGACCTTGGCCGGGGCCTGGGGCGCGGGGGCGACCTTGGCCGGAGCTTGGGGAGCCGGGGCGAACTTGGCCGGAGCTTGGGGAGCCGGGGCGACCTTGCTCGGGGCCTGGGGTGCCGGGGCGAACTTGCTCGGGGCCTGAGGCGTCGGGTACGCGGTGGCCTTATGGCCGCCAAGACCCGAAGCGCTCAAGGCGATAATCAGAACCGCACTGGTCATCGCGATGTCCTCTATATTTGGTGAGGTTGTCGGTCGACGTCTCGATCGAGTCGGTGAGCAGACATTTCCCTGACGGTTCGGCTCGGACGTTGTTGGCACAACGGTCGTCGCCGACGCCATCGCCCTTGTCGGGGATCTCTCCGCGCGAACACCTCAGTTCGCCCGAAAAGACCTTGTCCCCAACACACAACGGGGACTCATGTCACGTTGGCCTCGGGGCGTCGGTGGAAGGAGCGGGTAGTCATCTTGGCTGTCCCGAACGCTTCACCTCAGGGGTGGCCATGGTGGGTTATCGGCAGCGGAACCCACGGCGTTCAGAAAGTCTCGCGAAGACCGAGGATTTGAGAAGCTTGGGAGGTTTTGTGGTGTTTGCCGCGCCGCGCGAGTTTGGGCGAGCATCCGCCCGTTTTTAGGCAATCCCGGTAAGGCTGGGAAGCCGAACCAAAAGGGGTATTATGCGGAGAGTGCGCCTTGACTCTCGACGACGGCACGATGGACGATGTGTGCTAAGGATAGGTCGTGCGAGGTCAGGAGCGCGGTGTCAATCTTCCGGGAAGCTTGGGGAGGAAGCATGCGTATTGGCAACAGGCTCGGCGTCGCGGCCGTCGGGGCGATGTGCGCCTTGATGACCGTGTCCATGGCGGCGGGGGCGGACGAGCCCAAGCGTGTTCAACCGGTTCCGTTGGGGGGCACGCTCGCCAACCAGTCGGGCGATCTCCACTTCGGGGTCTATGTACCGACCTTGTACGGCGGAGGACTGACCGTCAAAACCACCGAGGGCAAGGTCGGACCGATCCTCGGCCCTGACGGTCGTGAACGTGGTAACGGACAGGAAGTGGGAATGAACGCCCACGGCTGGTACACCTTCAAGGTGACCGGCGCGGAGAAGCCCTATGCGGTCGAGACGACGTTCGTCCAGGTCGGCGAGAGTGCTCGCAAGCCCTGGAACTTCTACTACTGGCCGACCAAGGCCGACGCGATCCACGAGCCCTGGGCAGGCGGCAACGCCCGTGTCGACACGATGCAGGCCTTCGGGGACGACATCCTGATTGCCACCCCGGGTGCCTACATCGCCCCCGGTCAGGACATCGTCCGCGCCGGCCCCAACGGCTTGCTCGAAACGCCCGTCGCCCCCGGCGACGACTCGACATGGTTCCCCAACATGTACGACGACCTGACCTGGAAAGGAAAGGACGGCACCCTCTACCAGACCCCCTCGCCGATGCTCAAGTACGACCAGCTTCTCAGCTCGTCGGCACGAAGCTGGGAAGCCGCGAACAGCCAAAACCAGGACATCACTCGATGGCCCGGCCATTGCCTCGGCGGCGCGGTTGCCTCGATTCTCCTGAACGAACCCACCCCCGCGCCCGGCACGGGCCTGACCCGCGACGAGCTCAAAGCCCTTTGGGCGGAACTCGGTGAGAATCATTACAACCACCGGATCGGCGACTACGCCACCGACATCCCTCCCGGCCCCCCCCGCCCCGGCTTCGACGAGTGCGACCGTTTCGTCTCGCGGTTCCACGCGATGCTCGAAACCCACATTCGCGGCAAGAAGCAGGCGCTCCTGGGGAACCTCCGCGCCTTCCCGCCCCGCGGCACCAACAACGAAGTGTGGAACCACGGGATCGGCAAGTTCACCGCGACCTACCACGCCATCCCCGGCAAAGGCGAACGCGCGATCAAGCTCGAAGTCGAACTCGTCGCCAACGCCGGCTCGAGCCTGAACGGCCAGGACGCCGAGCCCCGAGTCGTCAAGTACGTCTACACCCTGGTTTACGGCCTCGACGGCAAGATCGACGAAACCCAGGCCAACACTAACGACTGGGTCAGCCTCAGCGGTGAGGCGATGTTCGCACCCTTGAACGTCCTCGAAGTGGTCGAGACCAAGTGGCAGGGCCATAACCCGTACATCACCGAAGCGAACGTCCGATCCATGGACATCGCCAACGGCGGAAACTACGGCCGGTTCGCCGCGAACCCCCCGCAATGGCGTGCAGTCGGAACTTATGAGGCTGGACGAGCCCCGATGTTCGCCAACCGCAACGCCGGCGGATCCCCCTCGTCCGCGAACGCCTCCCCGCGTCGAGGACTCTTCCGGATCTTCGGCGGCCGCTGAGTCGAGCCTGACGAATTGTTAAATCTCGCAAGCAAAGACGCCCGCCCCGACGACAGATGTCGTCGGGGCGGGCGTTCTCGTTCACCGATGAGCGATCAGAGCGAGGCCATGAGCAGGACGGCCAGAACAACGAGGCTCACGACCGCAAGCATCCCGCTCGGCATGAATTTGCGGTTGTGGATCGCGTAGCGGTATCCGAACAGGATGAACAACGTGATCGCCAGAAGGGTGCCGAGCGGAAAACCCCAGGTATTGCCCATCCTGGCCATCACGAGCGCCACAACCGCGAAAATCGCGGAGAGCAGCCCCGAGATCAACGAAGCATGGCTCCTCGCCTTCACGAAGCCCATCACACCGCCGACGGCAAGCAATGCGGCGTAAATCCCGAGCGTAACATGGCCGACCAGCGGGTTGAGCATCAGTGTTGTGCCTCGATTCGTCGTTTCGCGTGAAGTTGCTTCGATTGCTTTGATGTAGAAGGTCCGAATGTAGGTGAGACGCAAACTCGCGTCAACTCCCACTCAACCCCCCCGGGTTGACGGTCGCCCGTGTCACGCCTACGACTGACTGGGAGTTGACGTCGCTTCAACCCCATTTCTCAGTTCAAAGCCTTCGCGAAAGTCCAACCATGCGATCGACGACCGCGAAACTCGTGGCGTTCGGCACGGCGATCCTGACATTCGCATCTTCGTTCGGTCAGGAACCTGCAAAAGACAAGCCGGTGAAGACAGACTCCCCTGCCCCTCGCGCCGCCGACAGTGACGCCCCCTTGGCTGAAGGCTGGCCGGGAGCGACCAGGCCCGGTAGGATCGAAGTCAAGACCTATCCCGTCTATCGATCCGCGGTGGCGCGAGCCAAAGGGGCCGGCGCGAAGGCTGACGGCGCGCTGTTCTGGCCGCTGTTCAACCACATCAGCCGCAAGGGGGTGGAGATGACAACCCCGGTGGTCAGCACTTACACGACGGAGATGATCGAGAATCCGAGCGCCCCGGGCGAGATGTCGATGGAGTTTGTCTACCGGACCTCCACGATGGGAGAGACCGGCAACGGCGTGGGTGCCGTGAAAGTGGAGGACCACCCGGCCGCGACGTACGTCTGCCTCGGGATTCAGGGTAGGATGACCGTCAAATTGATGCGGGACGGCGTCGCCAAGGTGGAGACCTGGCTCGGCGAGCACAAGTCGGAATGGGTTCAGGACGGACAGTCGCGAAGGCTCGGCTATCACGGCCCGATGACGCCGGTCTCCGAACGTCTCTGGGAAGTTCAGATTCCAGTCAAGCGTGTCGGAACGAATGCGGTCGCTCCGACGAAGCCCGTAAAATGACCGTAGCCGCTTTCCCGCCGACGTTACACATTGGGAAGGCGCGGAGCCGTTTCGACGACTGGGCCTTTTTTTATCGATGTTGTGTGTGTTCCACGACCCGCCTTGGTTAAGAAAAATGTGTAACCGAAACAAGTTGTGGAGGAACTAACAGTGTAGTGCTCGCGGAAGGCCGATGGTCCACGCGCCATTTTCATGATCCCAAGCCGCAGACCTGGAGAGGTTTATGATGCGCAACGCGTTACGGAAAGTGTTGTTCGGGAGCGTCCTCCTTTACTCCGCGGCGGAAGCCGGGGCCGACCCGTTCCTGATGACCAAGCTCGTCTCCGACACCCCCGGCGCTCAGGTCACCGACCCGAACCTGGTCAACCCTTGGGGAATGTCGTTCTCCGGAGCCGGCCCTTTCTGGATCTCCAATAACGCGACCGGTACGAGTACTCTGTACAGTGTCACGGCCTCGACCAACGTCGCGACCAAGATCGGTTTGACCGTCACGATCCCAGGTAACGGGACGGTCACGGGCCAGGTCTTCAATACCTCGGCCGCTGCCGGGGCCTTCAACAAAGACAACTTCTTGTTCGTCAGTGAAGACGGCACCGTCTCGGGCTGGAGAGGGGCGCTGGGCACCGCCGCGGAGACCCTGTTTTCCGGCAGCGCCGCGAACGTCTATAAGGGCTCGGCGCTCGACGAGATCGGGGGCCACGCTTATCTCCTGGGTGCCAACTTCCGGGCCGGCACGATCGACGTCTTCAAGGGAGACGGCACCGCGCCGGCACTCGCCGGGGCCTTCACCGACCCGAACGCGATCGCCGGTTACGCCCCATTCAACGTCCAGACCATCGGTTCCACCGTCTATGTGACATACGCCAAGCAAGACGCCGCCAAGCACGACGACGTGTCCGGAGCCGGGAACGGTTTCGTCGATGCCTACGACCTTAACGGCAACTTGCTCCGGCGCGTCACCACAGGCGGCTTGCTCAACTCCCCGTGGGGTCTGGCGATCGCCCCGTCGAGCTTCGGAGCGTTCGCCGGGAAACTCCTCGTCGGCAACTTCGGAGACGGCCGCATCAGTGCCTTCGACCCGCTCACCGGGGCGTTGGCCGGGCAACTCACCGACCTTACCGGGAATGCCCTCTCGATCGATGGTCTCTGGGCCATCGCCCCGGGCAACGGCGGTAGCGCGGGTTCGTCCCAGAAGCTCTTCTTCACGGCAGGCCCCAACGGTGAAGCCAACGGCCTGTTCGGAAGCCTCGCCGCCGTGCCTGAACCCTCGCCCTTGATCTTGGGCGGCCTGACGGTCCTCGTCGGCCTGGCCGTCCGCAAGGGTCGAAGACTCCTGGCGACTTCCGCCTCGCTCTGAGGCAAATCGATCGACTCGACGAAGCGAAGTGACCCCAACGGCCCGTGAGCTCGTGTCGGTCCGGCGAAACCCGGTTCGACCCGGCCCGCGGGCCGCTTGATTCCTCGATCATGGCTGGAGCGCCGTTTCGAACGGAATCATTCACACCCTGGAAACCGGTGATATGATTAGAGGAGGACGTTCTCGCGAAGACGATCGCAACTGGGTTTGACGACAAGATGAGGTCTCCCGCCAATGTCCCGGCATCCTGCCCCATCCCGCCGTGATTTTATCCGGCTCGCCGCCACGTCTCTCAGCCTGACTGCCGCCGCGGAATTCGGACACGTTTCCGCCGCCGACCTTGCCCCGTCACCTTCGCCTTCACCTTCGCCTTCGCTCGCGCGCGACTCCGAGATCGCCGTCTCGCGATCCAGCTACCAGAGTCAGGGCCGGACAGTCGTCGTCGAGCGGTTCGAGCCGAAGGGCGCGGGGAAGTTCCCCGCCGTACTGGTGGTTCACGGCTCAGGCGGGTTGATCCTCGGTGGACCGTCGTTCCGTGAGACCGCCCGCCGGTTGGCCAAGAACGGCTACGTCGCGTACGTCGTCCACTACTTCGACCTGACCGACACCGTGATCGCCGACCCGGAGACCATGCAAAAGAATTTCGCGTGCTGGATGAAGGGATTGGCGGACGGAGTCACGTACCTGGCAAGCCGGCCGAACGTCGACCCGGACCGGATCGGCCTGGTCGGATTCTCGCTCGGCGGGTTTCTCTCGGTGTCGCTCTCGGTCTTCGACTACCGCATCCAGGCCGTGGCCGATTACTTCGGGGGCATTCCCGGACCGCTCGCGAAAGAGGTCAAGACGTTTCCTCCGCTCTTGATCATGCACGGAGACGCCGATCTGATCGTGCCGGTCTCCGAGGCGAAACGGCTGGAAGACCTCTGCAAAGAGAAGAACGCCGTTCACGAGGTCAAGATCTACAAAGGGCTCGGCCACGGGTTCCGCGGGGAAGACGGAGAGGACGCCGGGCGTCGCGTGATCGCCTTCCTCGACACCCACGTCAAGCCGGGCAGCCCGACCCGGCCCCGGCGAGTGACCGCCGCCGTCCCCTCCACCGAAGCCATCACCCGGGCCGTGAAAACGGCGCTCGAATCGAAAAAACGCTGAGCGTCAAAGCTCCTCGGCGTAAGCGTCGTCCTCGGGAGAGTAACCGAGCTTATCGGCGGCGGTCGTGATATCCCAGCGCATCCCGCTGTTATGCGACATGCCGTTGGCCACGACCACCAGATCGTCGCCGAGATCGGCCTCGACCGCACATTCAAAGAGCCGGACGAGATCCTCGTTCGAGAGCCAGAGCGACCGGTTCCAGTCGTCCGGCATGGTATCGGGAATGTTCTCGCCCGCCTGATTCCAGCCAAGCCGAAGGGCGACGAAGGTGATGTTGAACGCCTTGGCGATACTCTGGCCGAGTCGTTCCCCCATCAGCTTCGAGCCGCCGTAAGGCCCGTCGGGCTTGGGGGGGAGGGCCTCGGTGATCTTCATGTCGAGCTCGCGATAGCCGCCCATCACATGGTTGGAACTCGCGAAAACGAGGCGCTCGACGCCGGCGATGACGCACGCGTTGAACACGTTGGTCAACGCGTCGAGGTTCGGCCCTTCGAGCTCTTCCCAGTTCGCGAACTCGTCGGGATTCGCCGCCAGGTGGATGACCGTGTCAACCCCCTGAAAATGCTCGAACCAATCCGTGTTCATCTCACTCAAGTCGGCGGCGATGACGTCGGGATTGGAGGCGTCGAGCTCGCGGTCGATCAAGACCAGGTCGTAATCCTCGGCCCAGGCGGACCG
>JAYUFP010000892.1:0-3192 GCA_043738665.1 Isosphaeraceae bacterium | reverse complement strand
TCCTGCGCTACATGAAGTCGACCGAATCGGGGTTCGACCGGGCCATCAAGACGCTCGCGAAGCTCCAGGCCGACCGCAAGAAGGCCGAGGAAAAGGAGTCAGAATCGGCCAATCAAGGCGATCCGCGAAACGAAGCCACTTTCAAGGCGAAATCGAGCGCAAACCCTCTACACCCGGGGAGTTGGGTCACGATTAACAAGGCCGATTTTGAAGTGGCTGACGTGAGCGACGGCAATATCCTTCTGCTCCCGCTCGTCCCGCCGCTCCACACCCCGACCGAGGAGCCCGCGATGGGGTCCGAAAACGACGTCTGAGCGTCGATATCAGGGATATTTGATGGGTTTTGGGGCCTTCTTGAGGGGGTCGACGTGGAGGGTGCGCCCGACGCGCCCGGCTTCTTGGTTTCGGGCTCGGCTTTCGGGGGGACGATCTTGAAGAAGACCGTCTTGAGCGCGGGGGGGCTCTTGCCGATCTCGTCGCGGAGGGTGATTTCGAGTTGATAGTCGCCGGGCTTGAGGGTTTTCAGGGAGATCGCGTTCTTGAGGAAAATGGGCATCTCGCGGTTTTCGGACTTCGCCGTGTAGTCGAGCAGCTTCGCCTTCTGCCAGACCACCGGCTTCTCGCCGCGGCGGCGGATCTTGCCCTCTTGTGTGAAGTGGGCCTCGTACTCTTTGCCTGCCGGGCTGGTCTTGAAGTGCTTCGGGCGGAAGTAGACGAGGAGCTTGTCATCGCTCGTCAATTCGGCCCGGGGTAGAACCTCGTAGTCATCGTAACCGCGAATGTCCTTGCACACGATCGGCGTCGTCATGTTGAACGAGCCGTCGTCATCCGCGGAGTCCTGCGCCTTCGCCGGGGTCGACGCGCCGAGGGGCGATAGCATGGCGATCCAGAGTCCGACCGAACGAACGAGGACGCGCGACGTCTGGCTCATCGTCAAGACTCCGCTTCAAGATTGTCGCATTCCGCCCTTGAAATTTAGCCGTGGCGGCGGCCTGAGGTCAATCGTGAGAAGTTTTGCGGGTGGGTGGAGTCAGTCCGGCGGATACGGCATTGACGATGGTGACGGGGCGGGGGAGGTTGACAAGGTGGAATGGGGTGATGCGATCGACACGGTCGGGTCGAAAAAAAAGGACGATCACCCGAGGGAACGGGTGACCGCCAACGGCAAGGACGCCACGATGCCACGACTCATCGGCCTTACGGCCTTAGACCCTGACTCGCCGCCGCAGGTGCAACGCCCCCGCGCCGACGAGGACGGTCCACGCGAGCAGCGTCGCGGGTTCGGGAACGCTTTCCGGGGAGAACGCCGGAACGCGGGTGAATCCGAGGGCGGCTTCGCCCACAACCCGGTCGTCGGGCGACCCGGCATACGCCTGAAGCCAGAAGCCGGCGTAGGGGTCGATGGCTTTGATCTTGCTGAAGTTCTTGATCGTGAACTCCAGGTCGGGGTGTGCCGCCGATGGGTTGAAGGCGAGCGTCCCCTGATTGGCCGCGACGTTCTTGCCGAACTGGTAGGCCAGCCCGAGCGCGGGGTTGACGGCCGTCGAGACGGTGAAGCCGTCGGTCCCCGGCCCGGCGACCGTCTTGTCGGCGGGAATTCCGGCGACGACGACCGTGGCGCCCGGGGCGCCTTTGACCGTCGTCGAGTCGGCGGCCAGGGCGATGGCGACCGACTTATGACCCCCCATGTCGGGGTTGTTGACGCCGCCGGCGGCGATCATCTGCGGGCCGGTAACGCCCGGATTGCCGTTGCCGTCGGCGTCACCGAACACGCTCTTGACGCCTTTGGAATTCGAGAAAGTCTCGAAGCCGACCGACAGCGTGTCGGTCTTCGGATCGTAGCTCGTCCGGATGTCCTTGATCGCCCAGCCCGAAACCCGACCGAGGTCGGTCATCCACTTGTCGGGGCCGACCGTCAGCGGACTGTCGCTGACGGGGGTCACGTGGACGTTGATGCTTTTCGGGTTGAAGTCGTTCGCGACGAACCCCGTGAATTTGATCGGGTCCGCGAGGACGGGACGGGCCCCGATCAACGCGAGCGAGGCGACGCCCCACCGCAGCAATCGAAGGCGCACCATGACGAGTCTCCTCCCACGTAATGGTAGACGGACGACACCGGCTAAAGGGGTGCCGGGGATGTTGTGATCGTGGGGGATTCGTCCCCCTTTTCGGACACCGCCGGGCCGGCTCTCCGAGCCGAATTCCGACGGTCCACTGACCAACCGACGGTTAAGGATTCTTCCAGAGCGGGGCCGGGCGGTTCCGGCACCCGGGGAAAACCCGGACGCTTGGACCACTCTGCCCGAATCGGGTCCGTCCCCAGGAGGGAGTGGACCACGTTAGAAAGGACGCTGGCGCGATGTCCATGATCTCAAGGCTCTTGGAAACGATTCGGTCGTGGCGCCAACGCCGCGGTGGTCCGAAAACCTCCCGACGCGCCGGCGTCTCGATGGAACAACTCGATCATCGGCAGCTTTTGAGCGCAAACTTCACGGGAATCGTCGCAACCGATTTTCCCGCTTCATCGCGACCAGGCGTCGTGATCCTCCCAAACGGTCCGACCGTCCAGCATCCCAGCATCGCCGACGCCATCAAACCACTCGTCAAAGTGTCCGGGTTTGACATCAACGGACTGCGGGTCAGTTATACAAAAGCCGACGACACCCTGAGCATCGGGATCGAGCAGCCCTCCGCGAACCCCGCCAATCCCTCGGGCCTGCCCGTCATCGCCGGGGACGCCGACAACAACGGCAACGACGGCACGGTGAACCCGGCGGTCACGGCGGTGCCGGGGTTCACCGACTTCAAGGACAACCCGAATTTCGCCGGCGGGGAGTCCATGGGTGTCTTCCTTGACCTCAAGGGGACCGGCACACCCGATATCGTCGCGGGCTATTCCATCAACGATCCCCGATCGCCCAAACAATATCAAGTCGCACGGGCCATCAGCAACCCCAGTCCTCAGCCCCCCGACTACGGACAGGAACTCCCCCAGTTCGAGGGGAACGTCTATAAAGTCAATTCGCCTCAGCACCCCGGGCTCGAATTCGCGATCACTCACTTCTCCCAGCTCTACCTCCAGGAGACGGGCAAGTCCCTGACCGCGGACTCCGTGTTCAAGATGGGGGCGGCCGCGGGCTCGCAGGAAGACCTGGGGATCGGCGAGGCCTACTACCCTGCCTCGAACGTGAA
>JAYUFP010000891.1:0-3193 GCA_043738665.1 Isosphaeraceae bacterium | reverse complement strand
AGATGATCGACCGCCGTGCGTTGGCCTCGATTGTCTTCGAGAGCACCGAGGCCCGTAAGACTCTCGAATCGCTCATGCACCCGGCGATGCGCCGGACGTTCGAGAAGGCGATCTCGCGGACGCAACGTCGGGGCGGGGTGAAAGCCGTGATTCTCGACGCCGCGATCCTCTTCGAGGCGGAATGGGACGACCTCTGCGACCGGTTCGTGTTTGTCGACTCACCCCGAGAACTCCGCCTCGCCCGGGTCATGGAGACACGAGGCTGGAACGAAGAGACTTTCGCTTCAAGAGAAGCGACGCAAATTGCGATCGACCGAAAACGCGCGGTCGCCGACATGGTGGTCGTCAACGACGGCGACCTCGTCGCGTTGCGTTCGGCGATCGGCGGCTGCTGGAATGACTTGTTGCGAGCCCCTAAACGAGCCCAGACCGTCCGTTCCGCGAAAGAAGAGTGTTCGTCGGACGTCGCGGCGACGGCGAAGGCGACAGTGACAGTGACCGTGACGCCTCATGTTCCTGACGATTCTGAAGACTGAATCAACGCCGTTCCCGATCCTTGAACCTTTTCATCCGTCCGAAACGTTTCGCGACAGCTCAAGACTGACCTGCCGGTTTTCTCACCTCCGCGAACGGATGGCCCGATCTCCGAAGGGCCTTACGACTCGGGTTCGACCCGGGGGTTTACCGCGGAGGATCTCGCTCCTGACCCGTTCGAGGCAGGACGGCATGCCGCGTCTTCGGTGCTTGACAGAACGAGGAGATCCGACCCCATGCCGAATGAAACTCGCCCCCGCCGGGAGCCGTCCGGGACTTCCCGCCTTCGAAAGACACTTCCCACTCCTCCCGCCTCGAACACCGATGACGCGAGTTCGAATCACGCTTCCGGGAACTCCGGGAACTCCGGGAACTCCGCGGCCGACTCGAACGACGGGAACACCGGCGCGCCAATCAGTCCCGCGACGGGCGACTACCGGGAACGCGAGCGGGCCGAGCGTGACCCTTACCGTGAAGAGCGTCCCGCCGACCGCGAGCCGATCCGGTTCCGTGACCGAGAGCCGGTGCGCGACCGCGAGAGCGGCGTCCCCGTCCGGGAGCGACTTATGAACCGCTCGCGCGACGTCGAAGCGCCCGCGCCCCCCCGGGAGCGAGAATCCGGCCCTGCCATGAGAGATCGTCCGCGTGAATCGGACGGCGTCTCCACGAGCCGCGAACGGCCGAGGGACAACGACGGACCGCCGATGTCGCGCGACCGCGAAAACGACCGCGGCGAAAGGCCCCCCGTTCGCGAGCGTACCCCCGACCGCGACGGCGCGCCGCCTGTCCGCTACCGAGAAGAGCCCGCGCCTCGCGTCGAGCGTCCGCCGGTCGTCGCCGCGCCGGCCGCGGAAGGTGCTCCCATCGAGGGGCTCCCCACTGACGAAGAGGATCAGTACGGAGACGTCGCGCTTCATGACCGTTATGAAGACATCAAGCGCGGCGAAATCCATCTGACCGAGCTGCAGAAGATGACGATGCCGCAGCTCATCCGGACGGCGAAGCAGGAAGGGGTCGTCGAATATACCGGCCTCAAGAAGCAAGACCTGATCTTCAAGATCCTCAAGGAACGGGTCAAGCAAAACGGCCTGATGTTCGGCGAAGGGACCCTGGAAGTCCTCCCCGACGGTTTCGGCTTCTTGCGGAGCCCGGACTACAACTATCTCCCCTGCCCCGACGACATCTACGTCTCGCCGAGCCAGATCCGACGTTTCGGCCTGAAGACAGGCGCGATCGTCGCCGGCCAGATCCGACCTCCCAAGGAAAATGAGCGCTATTTCGCACTCCTGCGGGTCGAGGCGATCAACTACGAAGACCCCGACAAGCTCAGCGAGAAGGTCGGATTCGACGACCTGACCCCGCTCCACCCGCACGGGCGCATCAAGCTCGAAACCAACGGTGACGACATGAACATGCGGGTCGTCGACATGGTGACCCCCATCGGCAAAGGCCAGCGCGGGCTGATCGTCGCCCCCCCGCGAACGGGCAAGACGATCCTGCTCCAGAAGATCGCCAATAGCGTGATCACGAACCACCCCGACGCGTACGTCATGGTGCTCCTGATCGACGAGCGCCCCGAGGAAGTGACCGACATGGAACGGTCGGTGAAAGGACCGTCCGCCGAGGTCATCAGCTCGACCTTCGACGAACCCGCCTCGCGACACATCCAGGTCGCCGAGATGGTGATCGAGAAGGCCAAGCGGATGGTCGAATACGGGCGCGACGTCGTGATCCTGCTCGACTCGATCACCCGCCTCGCCCGCGCTTACAACACCGAAGCGCCTCACTCCGGCAAGATCCTCACCGGCGGCATCGACGCCTCGGCCCTCCAAAAGCCAAAGCGGTTCTTCGGTGCCGCCCGTAAGATCGAGGACGCCGGCAGCCTGACGATTCTCGCCACCGCCCTCGTCGATACCGGGAGCCGGATGGACGACGTGATCTTTGAAGAATTCAAAGGCACAGGCAACATGGAACTTCACCTCGACCGCAAGCTCGTCGACAAACGTGTCTGGCCCGCGATTGATGTGAACCGCTCGGGAACCCGTCGGGAAGAGCTTTTGATGGACCCCGACGAACTCCGCCGCGTCTGGATTCTCCGCCGCGTCCTCAACGACATGAACCCCGTCGAAGCGATGGAGCTGCTCACAGGGCGGATGCGAAAGACCAAATCCAACGCCGAGTTCTTGATCAGCATGAACCTTTCATGAAGCTGTTGATGTCTTTTTTGAACCTTTAGGATCAACGACGCGATGCCGACCTTCGAAGGCGATTTTTCGACTCCCGATGGCCGCTTCGCGATCGTGGTCGCGCGGTTTAACAGCTTGGTGACCTCGGCACTTCTTTCGGGGTGCCGGGACACGTTTTCGCGACACGGAGTCAGCGAAGAGCGGATTGACGTGATCTGGGTTCCCGGTTCCTTCGAACTTCCCTTAGTGGCGCGACGCCTTGCCAAATCGTCGCGTTACGCCGCAGTGGTCTGCCTGGGCTGCGTGATCCGAGGCGAGACGTATCACTTCGAGGTCGTGGCCGGCCAGGCAGCCGCAGGTGTAATGCAGGTGCAGCTGGACACCGGCGTGCCGATCACGTTCGGCGTGCTCACAACCGAGGACAAGGAGCAGGCGTTCGCCCGCTCGGGTCCGAAAAACAACAAAGGCGCCGA